>NZ_LIQY01000040.1 GCF_001418495.1 Streptomyces pathocidini
CCCCCTGCTCCTGACCGTGGGCCACCGGCTCACCGCGCTGCTCGCGGGCGAACTGCTGCCGCACAACCACCCGTTGCGCCCCCGCCTGGCCAAGCTCGCCCGCAAGACCGACCTGTGGGTGGCCCGCCCCACGCACCAGGCCGACCGCTCCGGTGCGGAGATCCGCACCTCCCTGGAGGCCGACCTCCAGTCCCTCGACCACGTCGTCGCCCGGCAGGTCACCGAGGACCCCGAGACCGAGTTGATGAACTACCCCGCCCACTTCGGCGACCGCAGCAGCCTGGACCCGGACGTCCGCGAGGTGGTGTGCCACTGCGGCCGCCCCGCCCAGCGGTTCGTCCGCCGCGGGCTGCTGCCGCACGTCCTGGACACCGTGTGCGTGGTCTGCATGCGCTGCGGCGACGTGACCTTCCGCGTCCCCGATGCTCCCGAGCTGCTCGCGTACGCCGCCGACGAGGTGGAGCAGGGCGGCGTCCTGGAGGTGCGGGCCGAGCTGACGGCCGCCCGGCCCGGACCCGTACGCCTGGGCCTGTTCGTCCCCACCTACCTGCGCGCGGACACCACCGTCGAACCGGCGCTCACCAAGGTCAAGGGCTCCGACCGGCGCCCCAGGGACGTGGTCTTCCGCGTCCGGGTCGCCCCACACACCGCCCCGCAGGCCTACTACTTCACCGTCTTCGCGGTGCAGGACCTGGCGGTCTCCACCGCCAGGCGGCACTTCGGAGTCGTCCCCCGCCGGGGCTGACGACCGTCGGCCCCGAACGCCCCACCAGTCACCGAAGGATGGCAGCGATGGAGAAAGAGAGCACCACGGAGAGCACCACCGAGAGCGTCACGGAGGACGCCACCCCCGATATCCAGCTGATCGAGAGCGGCGGCGAAGTGACGCTGTCCATCGGCGGCGAACAGGCCATGCAGGCCTGGGAGCGCGACCTGATGTGGGCCAGCGCCGACCTGCTGTGCGAGTACGGACAGGACTTCTACGAGGTCGGCCTCGGCCTCGGCCTGTCCGCCCTCCGCGTCGCCGGCAACCCCGCTACCCGCAGCCACACCGTCCTCGAACTCTACGGCGAGGTCGAGGAGTTGTTCCGGGAGAAACACCCCGAGCTGCCGCCCGCGCTGCGCATCGAGCGCGGCGACTTCTTCCGGCGGATCTACGACCTGCCGTCCGAGAGCTTCGACGGCATGCTCTTCGACCCGGCCCTGGACATGGAGGTGTGGAAGGACGAGGACCTGTGGGCGCGGGTCGTGCCCGAGATCGTGCGCGTGCTGCGCCCCGGGGGCGTGTTCATCCCGTTCTTCAGCACCCGCCCGGAGCTGCGCTGGCAGTACGTCGACTACTTCCGGACGATCCGCGTCGAGCGCCACGCGTACCAGGCGTACGACACCACCGAGTACACCTACGGCACCAGCGGAAACGCCTACATCCAATGCTTCCAGAAGGACTGAGCCCCACTGACCCCACCGGCGCCACCGCGCCCCGACGCGCCCCACTGCGCCCGACTCCCCTGACTTCGGAGGTAATTCGGTGACCACCAGCGACAGCCCCGCCGTACACAGCGTCTTCCTCGCCGGGCCCTTCACAGGCCTGCTCAGTCCCAGCACCGGCGAGATGCCGGACGCCACCCGCACCCCCTTCGCCGTCCTGATCCGGCACTTCGAGGAACAGGGCCTGGAGGTCCACAACGCCCACCGCCGGGAGCTGTGGGGGGCGGAGCTCATGGGCCCCGACGAGTGCACCGAACTCGACCAGAAGGAGATAGAGAAGGCCGACGTCTTCGTCGGCTTCCCCGGCGTACCGGCCTCCCCCGGCACCCATATCGAGATCGGCTGGGCCAGCGCCTTCGGCAAACCGATCGTCCTCCTCCTGGAGGAGGGGGAGGATTACGCCTTCCTGGTCCGCGGCCTGCGCTCGGTCGCCACGGTCGAATACGTCCACTACAAGAACGTGCCGGACGCCTTACCGGCCATCGACGAGGCGGTCCACCGTGCGGTGAGCCGCCAGCGGGCAGCGGCCCCGGACGCCTGACACGCCTCCGGCGGTTCATTACCACCCCCTCTCCCGGCTACCGCCGGTATGTGGCCATGGCTACCGCTGGGAGTGCCCCCATCCCGAACCGGGGCTCTGCCCAGGCTCCGTTCAACGCCGGACGGGCTGGAAGACCAGCCCGTCCGGCGCTTGAGGACGAGCCCGCCAGGGCGATGTGAGGGGCGGAGGCGCAGCCCCAGCAGCTATGCGGTGCCGTGGGGAACGCCCCGGCCCGAGCCCCCGCCACCGCGTGGCCAAATCGTTTGCCGGTGTTCCGACCGACAGGTGATGATCTGCGCATGGGACATTTGGAAGCCGCGCACGTGGACTACTACCTGCCCGACGGGCGGGTCCTGTTCGCGGACGCGTCGTTCCGGGTCGGCGAGGGCGCGACCGTCGCGCTGGTCGGCGCCAACGGCGCGGGCAAAACCACTCTCCTCCGGCTCGCCTCCGGCGAACTCCGCCCGCACGCCGGCACGCTGACCGCGAGCGGTGGCCTCGGCGTCATGCCGCAGTTCGTCGGCTCCGTACGGGATGAACGCACGGTCCGCGACCTGCTCGTCTCCGTCGCCCCACCCCGCATCCGCGAAGCCGCGGAAGCCGTCGACACGGCCGAACTGGCCATCATGGAACGGGACGACGAGGCGGCCCAGTTCCAGTACGCCCAGGCGCTCAGCGACTGGGCGGAGGTGCGCGGCTACGAGGCCGAGACGGTGTGGGACGTGTGCACGACGGCAGCCCTCGGCATCCCGTACGAGAAGGCCCAGTGGCGCCAGGTCCGCACCCTCTCCGGCGGCGAGCAGAAGCGGCTCGTCCTGGAGGCGCTGCTGCGCGGCCCCGACGAGGTCCTGCTGCTGGACGAGCCGGACAACTACCTGGACGTCCCCGGCAAGCGCTGGCTGGAGGAGCGGCTGCGCGAGACCCGCAAGACCGTGCTGTTCGTCTCGCACGACCGCGAGCTGCTGGCCCGCGCCGCCGAGAAGATCGTGAGCGTGGACCCGGGCGCCGCCGGTTCGGAGGTGTGGGTGCACGGCGGCGGCTTCGCCACGTACCACCAGGCCCGCCAAGAGCGCTTCGAGCGCTTCGAGGAGCTGCGCCGCCGCTGGGACGAGAAGCACGCCCAACTGAAGCGGCTCGTCGTGGACATGCAGCAGTACGCCTCGCGCAGCGACGAGATGGCCTCCCGCTACCAGGCGGCCAAGACCCGGCTGCGGAAGTTCGAGGAGATCGGCCCCCCGCCCGAGCCGCCCCGCAAGCAGAACATCCGGATGCGCCTCAAGGGCGGCCGCACCGGCGTGCGCGCGGTGACCTGCGAACACCTCGAACTGACCGGCCTGATGCGCCCGTTCGACCTCGAGGTCTTCTACGGGGAGCGGGTCGCGGTGCTGGGCTCGAACGGCTCCGGCAAGTCCCACTTCCTGCGCCTCCTCGCCGGCGACGACGTGGCCCACACCGGCCACTGGAAGCTCGGCGCCCGGGTCGTCCCCGGCCACTTCGCCCAGACCCACGCCCACCCCGAGCTGTTCGGCCGCACCCTGGTCGACATCCTGTGGACCGAGCACGCCAAGGACCGCGGCGGCGCGATGAGCGCGCTGCGCCGCTACGAGCTGGAGCGCGCGGGCGACCAGCCCTTCGAGAAGCTCTCCGGCGGCCAGCAGGCCCGCTTCCAGATCCTGCTGCTCGAACTGGCGGGCACCACCGCCCTGTTGCTCGACGAGCCCACCGACAACCTCGACCTTGAGTCGGCGGAAGCGCTCCAGGAGGGCCTGGAGGCATACGAGGGCACGGTGCTGGCTGTCACCCACGACCGCTGGTTCGCGCGCTCCTTCGACCGCTTCCTGGTCTTCGGCGCGGACGGCAGGGTCCGCGAGACTCCGGAGCCGGTCTGGGACGAGGGCCGCGTGGCCCGCGCCCGCTGACCCCTCGATCCCACCGGCACAGCGAAGAACCCCCCGACCATCGGTCGGGGGGTTCTTTCCGGCGGTAGCGGTGGGATTTGAACCCGATCGCGTGACCCTTCTCACCTGCCTTTTCTTCGAGAAGCTCCAAAAATCGGGACTTTTCGATCCGCCTTGATCCGCCTCCGTCCCCATCGATTGGGATCCGCGTTGACGCGTCAACGCGGATCGCGGGGGCCTCGATGCAGGTCTTGCACGAATTCGTGGACGACCAGGGTCACATGGGCCAGTTTCGAAACCAGGAAACGGGGCGGGGCCTGAGCCTGCAGGCTTCGGTCCTGGTGGTCTATCTTCCCGGCGCCCCGGGGACCGCGCGGATCGACATGCGAGACGGCGGGGTCCGGCAGGGGCTCGTCTGGAAAAGCTTGAGCAGGATCGTGCCGTGCCTCGCGGTCGGCTGTCTGTTCGCGGGCCTCGCGTTCTGGGAGCTCGTCTGCCGCTGAGCCGACACGCAGTAGCAGTCCGTTCGCGTCGCACAAGAAGCGCAATCGGGAAGGGAGCCGGACCCCGACATCCTCCGCGATCGTCGAGTGGCCCAGGGACAGTTGGGGCCGCACCGGTGCCCCATCGCACCGAGACCCGGCCGCTCCACGCCGGACGCAACGCGCAGATCCGTGGCGCTAACTCCGCCACCGCACCCCGTGTCGCCGCCGCAGCCGGTGGATCTCCCACCAGGCCAATGCCGTCACCGACACCGGGCCCCCGAGGAACACGCAGACCGCGAGCGCCGCCGGGCCCGGCGGCAGGCCGCCCGGCGGCAGGCCGAGGAAGGCGAACACCCAGACCAGGACACTGGTGACTAGCGCGGGCAGCGCCGTGTGCAGGGCGGACAGGTTGAAGGCGTGGCGCAGCGCGGGACCGGAGGCGAAGCAGAGGAAGAAGATCACCCACCAGAACGGCGCCCAACACACGAACATCACGGACACCCAGAGAAGCACCCCAGACAGACCGTTGGCGCTGCTGGGCAGCAGCCTCATACCCTGCCCCGCCGCCGTGAACAGCAGTGGCACCAGCGTCCAGGCGCCGAAGTACCACAGGGCCGACCGGCCAGCCGGCCACAGCTGTGCCCGCATGACCCGCCGCGTCCCGGGCCTGGCCACCCAGAAGAGCAGCGCCACCACCACCGCCGCACTCACCAGCGCCAACCAGGGCGCGAACAGCAGATGTTGCAGGAGCTGCCCCGGCAGGTGCTGCCAGCCTCCGAACGCGGATAGCAGCCCCACTGAAATGACGAAGGCCATCCAGGCCCGTACCCGCTGTACCCGGGACACGTCGGGATCCTCGACTTGCCCTAACGGGCGGAGGGGGAAGATCTGGCGCGCCATGCGGCGGGCCGTACGGGCCAGTTGGTAGCCCACCAGCAACGGCACGGTCAGCCACCACAGGCACGGGAATACCAGCACCAGCACGACCCTGGGGGACACCTGCGCCCGCCGGCCCCTCAACACCTCACCCGGCGGCGGCCATTCGTCCTCCCGCAGCCGTCGCCACAGCGGCGTGTACGGCAGCGGCGGGTCGCCCGCGGGCCGCGGCCCGGACGGGCGGGGTGCATCAATGCTCATGGGCGTCCCTTCCACGGTCCCGGAGACAGACGCGCCCCAGCCCGGCCACGGTTCCCGACGACGAACCCGGGCTGCCAGGGCGCGCGGTCGGGCCCTGACATTGCCAGACGAACTGGTTCTGCCAGTGCCTGACGTCGACGGCGTGGTCCGTCTACCGGCCGTCGTCCGTCAGCCGCAGATGGAACAGCGCGCAGAAAGGCAACTGCCACCAGCGGAAGCGCTTCAAATTTCGCCCGTCCCCGGGTATGACCCGCTGTATGGCACGACGGTTCGCCACTCTTTGATCACGAGTCCGCTCCCGCTGCTGTGTTCGGCTCCGCCGCGCAGGCGAGGTCCTCGGCCGGGCGCTGTCCGTTGGCCAGGAACGCTGTCACCGTGTTGTTCGCGCACGTGTTGCGGCCGAACGGGTAAACACCGTGCCCGCCCTGGTCGGCGGTCACCATCGTGGCCCGGTCGCCGAATGCCAGCCGCAGCTTAATGGCGCCCGCCAGGGGTGTTCCCGGGTCGCGTTCGTTCTGCACCATCAGTACGTTCGACGGGCCGCGGTCACCGATCTGGACCGGCGGCTCGATCCGGTTGGCCGGCCAGTACGCGCAGGGCTTGATGTTTCCGGTGGTCCCGCCCAGCATCGGGTACTTCAGCCGGTCGATCGCGGCATTGCGCTGGTAATCCCGGACCTTGCCGGGCCAGCGCGAGTCACCGCAGGTCACGTAGAAATGACTGGCCAGGAAGTTCTCCGGGACCGGCGGCGGAGTCGGCAGCGGCTTGCCCTTGTCCAGCGCCTGCCATTCCTGGGCCAGTTGGGGCATGTAGCCCTCGACGTAGAGGCGCTCGAACGTCACCCCGCGGAACAGCGTTCCGTCGATGCCGCCGACCGGTTCGGCGTCCAGCCGTTTCGCGAGTTCGAAGAACTTGGCGGTCACCTGCTTCGGTGTGGCGCCCAGACCGTACTCGGGGCGCGCGGCCGCGTACGCCGCGAAGTCCGGGAACCGGTCCTCCATTCCGCGGCTGAGCAGGCGGAAGTTCGCCAGGTCGTAGCCGCCGGGGCCCATGTTGCTGTCAAGCACGATCCGGTCGCTGCGCTCGGGGAACAGCGTCGTGTACACCGCGCCGAGGTAGCTGCCGTAGGAGCTACCGAGGTAGGAGGCCTTCGGCTCGCCCAGCGCCGTCCGGATCCGGTCCATGTCGCGCGCGGTGTTCGCGGTGGTGGTGTACGGCAGCATCCACGCCGTCCGCGACGTGGCGCACTGTTCGGCGACGGTCCGCGCGTACGGCGCCTCCTCGGCGACATCGGCCGCGGTGTGCGCGTACGGCGGGAAGTTGCCGCGTGCCTGCTGCTGCGGTGTCAGGTCGCAGGTGACCGGCGTGCTGCGGCCGACGCCACGCGGGTCGAAGCCGATCACGTCGTAGGAGTCGAGGACGTCCTTCGGCAGACCGGCGCTGGCGAGGGTGGCCGGGTAGTCGAGCCCGGAGCCGCCGGGGCCGCCCGGGTTGGTCAGCAGCACACCGCGGCGCTTCGAAGGATCCTTGCTCGCCAGGCGGGAGACGGCGATCTCGATCTGCCGGCCGTCCGGATTGCGGTAGTCCAGCGGGACGTCGAGCGTCGCGCACTCAAGACGGGGCGCGTCGGCGTTCTGCGATTCGGCTTTCTGCGGACACGGGCCCCACTGCAGGGTGTCCGGCGCGGCCGTCACCGTGTCCGGAGTCGCCACCGCCGACGCTCCCGAGATCGTGGCCGCCGCGACTGCGGTGGCAGCGAGGGTGAGGGACAAGGTTTTGCGCATCTGGTGTCCTCTGGAGGGGGCGCACGAGGTCGCGCGCCGGAACGGTCGGATGACGGATACGAGTCTGTTCATCCGGCGTCACCGGCACATCGGCCCGGCGGCCCGAGTTACCTTCGACCAAAGTCGAGGCGGCGATCCGACTCTGGGCGAGGGTGGGAGTGTCCCCGGGTCTGCTGCACCGGCCGCGCGGTTTCGCGACAAATGACCGGATGAACGCGGACGTCGCGCCACGGCTCGGGGGGTGGCAGCAGACATGGCGGCTGGTGGCGGCCGCGGCACTGGGCATTCCCTTCTGGCTCTCCACCGGTGTGGCGTTGCCGCGGGGGTGCGCGACGGACACGTGTTCCTGGTTGGTCACCGGTGATCCGCTGGTGGCTCTCGGCTGCCTGACGGCGCTGCTATGGCGGCGGCGGTTCCCGCTCGCCGTCACCATGGCGGTCGCCACCACCTCGGGCGCGTCGGTACTCGCCATCGGTGCCGCGCTTCTGGCTCTGTGCGCGATCTCCACGCGTCGCCGTCCGGTGGAGATCGGAGTTGTCGCGCTCGTCTATGTGACCGCGTCGCAATTCACCCTCGCGCTCTAGCCGGTTGAGAGCCCGCCCGGATCGGTATGGCTCCAACTCGCGCTCCCGGCACTGAGCGCGGGCAGCGCGGTGGCCATGGGCGTGGCCATCGGCGCACGGCGCGTCGAGGTGCGGTCCTTGCGGGAGCGGGCGGAGAGCTCGGAACGGGAACAGGCCGCACGGGCGGCGCAGGCACGGGCCCTGGAACGGAACCGGATCGCCCGGGAGATGCGCGACGTGCTCGCGCACCGGATCTCCCTGGTGGCCATGCAGGCCGGAGTGCTGGACCACCGCGGCAACCTCACCACTGAGGAGAACCGCACGTTGATCCGTGGCATCGCCGACGGCTCCCACCAAGCGCTGGGAGAACTACGAGACGTCCTCGGTGTGCTCCGCGCCGACCCGGGCCGCCCGGAACCGCCACATCCCTCCCTGGACCGAATCCCGGATCTGGTGGCCGACGCCCGCACTTCCGGACTTGACGTCACGCTCACCACCACGGTGACGGGAGAAGCGTCCGACGTCGTGGGACGAACCTGCTACCGGGTCATCCAGGAAGGGCTGACCAACGCCGCCAAACACGCCCCGGGCGCCCACGTACACGTCACCGTCGAAGGAACAGCCGGCGACGAACTGCAGGTGAGCGTCCACAGCTCCCCGGCCACCAAGACGACGGCCACCACGACGACCGCTCAACCGCCGGCATCAGGATTCGGCCTGCTCGGCCTCGGCGAACGCATCACCCTCGCCGGCGGAAGACTCGGCCACCACCCGACACCCGACGGCGGATACGTCCTCACCGCGCACCTACCCTGGCCGAACCACGACCACGAAAAGAGAAGCTGAGTGGACAGCGAGCGGGAGCCGGTGCGTGTCGTCATCGTCGACGACGAACAACTGGTGCGGCTGGCGCTACGACTTGTCATCGACGGTGAACCGGACCTGACCGTCGTCGCGGAGGCGGCCGATGGGGACGCCGCGCTCACCGTGGTGGACGAGCAGCGGCCGGACGTCGTGCTGATGGATATCCGGATGCCCGGCCGTGACGGTCTCAGCACGACCCGGGAACTCCTCACCCGACCGGCGCCGCCCCGGGTGCTCATGCTGACCACATTCGACTCCGACGATCTGGTGCTCGGCGCGCTGCGCGCCGGAGCCCTCGGGTTCGTCCTGAAGGACGCCCCGCCAGCGCGGATCCTCGACGCGGTGCGGACCGTCGCGGACGGGAACCCCGTGCTGTCCCCGGCGGCCACAGCCCGGGTGATCGCCGCAGCCACCGGGCCGCAGTCCTCCGAGGCTCGCCGCTCGTCCCGCGAAGCCGCGCGGAAACAGCTGTCCGCGCTGACCGAACGAGAACTCGACACCGCCCGGGCCATCGCGGACGGTCTTGGCAACCCGGAGATCGCCGAGCGGCTGAACATCAGCATCGCAACCGTCAAGGCGCACACAGGCAACCTGTTCGCCAAGCTGACGGTCGAAAACCGGGTGCAGATCGCACTCCTGGTCCGCGACGCAGAGCACTGACCGGCCACAACCACCCGGTATCCGGCGGCCGGTGAGGCTCCGGCAGGGCCGTGCAGCGCAGGCCTCTGGGGCATCTCCTCCACTTCCGGCCCTCCGACGTGACGTGCGTACAGATAGCGGCCTGTGGGGGCGGGCGTGGCGGCCTCGGTGATCACGGCTCCGGCGGCAATCAGGATCGCTGTCAGATCATCCAGGTCGGCGACGACGACCGTCGTGGAGGCATGCATGTGCTTCGCACGCTCCTCTGGAGGACCGGCGAACAATAGGAAGTCACCGATACCCACCAGTTCCACCTCGCCATCCGTGAAACGGAGGTCGGGCTCCTCAGAACCGGTCAGCTGCTGGAGCAAGGGAAGGCACTGCTCGACGCTGTCCGCATAGAGGCGGGCGTATGTCTTGAGAATTCTCATCGCGCTCCCCGTAAGGAGACCGAATAGGAACCGGCCTTTTCTTCTGGCTCCTCGAAACCGTAAAAGAGCCGCCGGGACGGCGGCGCACTCGAAGAGGTTGTCGCGGCGGTTTCAGTACATGTAGCGGCTTACGGTCTCCGGGTGGATGACGAGACGAACCCAGTCTGCGGCCAGGATCCCGGCGAGATCGTCGGCGCGGGCTGGGTCGTCGAGGTTCCAGTAGCGAGCGGCCAGGCGGGCGGCCAGGTCGTGTGCTCCGTCGGGCTCCACCGTGGTGCGGCCGGCGACCGACAGCCAGCGCTCGCGTTCACCCACTGGAGCGGCGACGACGATCGAGGCGCGAGGGTCGCGGCGTAGGCGCCGCACCTTGAGCGTGTCCGGACCCGTGAACAGCTGGATCGTGTCCTCGGCGGTGACCTCGAACCACACCGGCCGAGGTTGTGGCGGGAGTGGCCCCCCGGCCACGGACAGGAACCCGTACAGGGGGCGTCGGAGAAGCTCCAGGTCCTGGGCGGTCAGCGAACTGGCGTCGGTGCTCATCACGGTCCTTCCGAATAGCTAGGGAAAAGGCTCCGAAGTTGCTGAAGAAAGCGTCGACTTGTTCAGAAACAGGTCGGGGCCGTGGGACGTTCATCGCCGTCAGGCAATGGTCACGAGGCAAGCGTGTCAGCGTACGCAATCGCCCGCAAAGGTATCGAGTCCAGCGAACGCCCGGGTCGCCGCAGGTGGGTGATCGAGGGGACGATCTCGTGACTTTCCGACTACCGCCGACTCGGCCCCCGCTACGAACGCAACTCCGAAACCCGCCTCGTCCTTCTCGGCCTCGCAGCTGCCCTGTGCTGCTACAGGCGGATCCTCAAGCTGACCATGCAGCACACGGTCTGAGGAACAAGCTCAACGACCGGTGGCGAGCATCCAGATCCCGATGGCCAAGAACAGGGTGCCACCCACGAGACGAGCCGCGACCTCCCCAAGCCGTCTCCCGCGGAGGTCGATTCGCGCGCTCTTCGGGGCCTCGGGAAGGTAGCGCACCGGGACCCCACCGCCCACGGGAAAGCCCTTGACTCCAGATGACCCCGCCTGGAACGTGTGCCGACTACCCTGCGCATCAACGAATTCGACCACCGCGAAGTAGACAGGGCCACCGTCCATTCCGGAGCCTTCCACGTGGTGGCGGACCACCAGGCCCCTGACACGGGCCCCCTCGCGCTGGAGGCGGTGCTGGACCATGGCCTCATGGGTACCGAACCCGAGGAGGGTGAGACCTGCCAGTAGCGACATCGCAACCCACACCGCCGCCTCCCCTCCCCTGCTTATGCACGGCTCTTCGGGTACCTCCTGTCGCAGGAGTGGACGCTACATCGACTGGAAGCGGTTCCTGGCGAAAATGCTGGGCTGTGCGGAGACGCCGACGAGAGTCCGTGCGGCTCTCGGAGTTGTCTGTCTCGGCGAGGTCGGCCTTGCCCTGGTCGTCCTTGGCCCTTCAGGGGAACGGCGCCGACGGGCGTGCAGGTCCTCTTGGAGATGTTGATGATCTCCAAGGCGCCCGTCGCCGATTCCTGCTCGCTGCTCAGCATGGCTACCCGTCCCTGGTCGGGCGTGGCTGACCGCCAGGTTGCGCGGCCACCCACAGGGTCGAAATTCCCGGCCAGTCAAGCGCGCAGGCCAGGTTGGAAAAGGCTCATTGGCTGGACGCGTGTCATGGTGCCGTCGGCTCCGGGCGCAGAAAGGTGGTGACAACGAGGGCGGTGGCACAGAACACCATGCCTGTGATCATCACCAGCGACGGGCCTGAGCGGTCCAGGGTGAGCGAGCCGAAGAGCGCCCCCAGGGAGATCGAAACGTTGAAGGAAAGGACGTAGAGAGAGGTCGCCGCTTCTCGCGCATGCGGCACGCTGCGGAGGACCAGGGTCTGCAAGGCGACCGGCAATGCCGAGTAGGTGAGCCCCCAGCCGAGAAGGAACACGATCGCCGCGGGCTTCCAGTCTCCGGCCGCGAGCAGCAGGGCCATTGAACCTCCGGTACCGGCGACGAAAGCGAGGACGACGGTGCGCAGTGCCGGGTCGCGTTCGATGACTGGTCCCGCGATGAAGTTGCCCACCACGCCGGCGGCGCCGAAGCAGAGCAGCAGTACCCCGATCTGGTTCGACGGCACGCCGACGTTTCGCAGGAGGAAGGGGGTGATGTACGTGTAGGCGGCGTAGTGGCCGATCACGACGATGGCGGTCACGCTCACCGCTGTGCGGAGGTTGCCCGTCTTCAGCAGGTGGGGCAGTTCGGAGAGATGGACGCCGCCGCGCGGCGGCATCGAGGGCATCAGGACGGCGGCTGCGGTGAGGGCGACGGCGCTGCACGCGGCCAGGGCCCAGAAGGCTGCACGCCAGTCCAGCCACTGGCCGACGATGGTGCCGAGGGGGACTCCAACGACGGTCGCCAGGGAGATACCGGAGAACACGACCGCCGTGGCCCGGACGGAGAGAGCTGGTGGAACCAGCCGTACGGCGATGCTTGCGACGATGGCCCACAGCACTCCGTGGATGAATCCGATCAGCAGCCTGACGGCCATCAGCCACACGTAGTTCATGGCCATCGCGGTGAGGACGTTGCCCACGACGAACACCGCCAGGATGACGAGCAGGAGGTGCCTGCGGTCGAGACGGCGGCTGGCCGCGGTGAGCACTGGAGCGAGTACGCCGGCGAACAAGCCATAGAGGGTGACCGTCAGTCCGACGGTCCCTTCCGAGACCTCCAGACCGGCTGCCATGTCGGGCAGCAGCCCGATGGGCATCGTCTCGGTCGCGGTCACGGTGAAGACGCCGAAAGCGACGGCGAGAACCGCGAGCCATCCCCGAGCGGGCGCGGGCGGTAGAACCGCAGGTGCCGCTCCTGTGGTCGGTGATGTCTGTTGCTGACCGGAAGGTGCCAACGTCGCGCTCCGGAGGAGGGAGGGGAGGACTCAGAATCCCGACGGGTGGCCGGGGATTCCCAGATTTGCAGGGCGCAAAGGTCAGGGCAGCTTGATGGTCGGGGCATACATGCCCATCCACACGGCCAGATCCAGTGTCCGTTCCAGATCGCGCCGGGATGCCTGGTCGATCTGTGGGGCTTCGGTGGCCACTGCCTGGCGAAGCTTTGCCTTGTCGATCAGGTCGAACACCGAGTGACCCGGCGTCGTCAGCAGATCCCTGCACTGCTCACGCAGGGCGGCGGCGTACTTGGGGTCTTGTGTGGATGGATAGGGGGCCTTGCGGCGTTCCACCACGGAGCGGGGCAGGACATCGGCGGCCGCGGCGCGCAGGAGTGACTTCTCCTTTCCGTCGAAAGACTTCAGCGCCCAGGGCGCGTTGTACACGTATTCCACCAGCCGATGGTCGGAGAAGGGCACTCGCACCTCCAGGCCGGAGGCCATGCTCATCCGGTCCTTCCGGTCGAGCCATATGCGCACGAACCGGGTGAGGTGCAGGTGGCTGATCTTGCGCATCCGCCACTCCAGCTCGCTCTCCCCGTCGAGACGCTGGATGCCGGAGACAGCGTCGTGGTACGAGTCCTGGATGTAGTGGTCGAGGTCGAGCGCTGCGCTCAGCTGGTCGGTCAACAGGCCTTGCCGGGCCGGCGCGGGAGAACCTCCGTCCTGGCCTTTGCGGCCCTGGCCGAAGAACTGCTGGTGGCCGGCCAGCCACGGGAAGGTGGTGCTCTCCCGTGCCTCCGGAGCGAAGAACTGTCGGTAGCCGCCGAACAGTTCGTCGGCGGACTCCCCGGACAGCGCCATGGTCGCGTGTTCGCGGATCGCCTTGAAAAGCAGATACAACGAGGCGTCGAGGTCGCCGAGCCCCGAGGGGAGGTCGCGGGCGCGGATCACCTTGCGGCGGACTTCGGGATCGGTCATCTCGGCCGAGCCGAGCACGATGTCCTGATGCAGGGTGCCGGACTTCATTGCGACGTCGTGCACGAAGGGGGTGTCCGGGTCCGGGCGCAGCTCGTCGGCGACGAAGTTCTCGGTCAGGCCGACGAAGTCCACCGCGAAACTGCGTAACGTCTCTCCTTGCCCGGCGAGTTGTGCTGCGGCGATCGCGGTCATGGCCGAGGAGTCCAGCCCGCCGGAGAGCAGGGTGCAGCTGGGCACGTCGCTGACGAGCTGGCGGCGCATGGTGTCGTGCAGGAGCTCACGCACCCGTGCCACCGAGGTGTCCCGGTCGTCGGTGTGTTCCCTGGTCTCCAGGCTCCAGTAGCGAGTGGTGCGGATGCCGGTGGAGGCGACCGTGACCACGGTGCCCGGCTCGATTTCGCGCATGCCTTCCCACACCGTGCGGCCAGGGGTCTTGATGAACGCGAACAGCTCACGGAATCCGTCGGCGGTCACGGTGGGTTCGGCGATCGGGTTGGCGAGGATGGCCTTGGGCTCCGAGCCGAACAGCACCCCGTCGGGTGTGGGGTAGTAGTAGAAGGGCTTGATGCCCGCCCGGTCGCGGATCATCACCAGCTTGTCCTCGCGGGTGTCCCAGACGGCGAAGGCGTACATGCCGTTGAGGCGCTCGGCGACGGCCTCACCCCACTCCACATATCCGCGCAGAACCACCTCGGTGTCGGAGCGGGTGGTGAAGGAGTGCCCGCGGGAGGCGAGTTCGGCGCGCAGTTCGGGAAAGTTGTACGTCTCTCCGGCATACACGATGGTGACGGCGCCGTGGGGGGTGGGCACGCTCATCGGCTGTCCGCCACCGGGCAGGTCGATGATGGCCAGTCGGCGGTGTCCCAGGGCGACGTGCTGGTCGACATGGGTGCCTCGACCGTCAGGCCCGCGGCAGGCCATGGTCTCCGTCATGGCATCCACGGTGGGCAACTCGGTGCGCAGGTCGTGGTCGAATGCTACCCACCCGGTGATGCCGCACATGTGTCTCCTGCCTTTCCTGTTTGGAATGGTCCGGTTGAGGCGTAGAGCGATGCGGGAATGGCGTCGGGAAGGACGTCGAGTGGGCCGTGATCCTTGGTGTCAGCCCAGATGGCGGAGAACTGTCCGGGGGTGCAACCGATCATGGCCTTGAAGCTGCGGGTGAAGTGCGCCTGGTCGTGGTAGCCGGCCGTCCCGGCCACGTCCGCCCAGGTCAGTCCGCGTCTGTGATGGCGCAGCGCTGCCTGCAGACGGATCACCTGGGCCAGCGACTTCGGTGGCAAGCCCACTTGCTGAAGGAATCGACGCTCCAACTGGCGGCGACTCCAGCCGGCTTCGTTGGCCAGCTGGCCAACCGGAGTCCGTCCCGCGGTACGGAGCAGGGTTCGCCACGCCCAGTCGATCTGAGGCGAAAAGGCCGGGCCGCTGAACAGCCGAACGGCTAGCAGCCGGTCGAGCATGGCGAAGCGCGAGTGCCAGTCGGGGTATTCAGCCAGCCTATGGACGAAGGCCCGCAGCCGTGCCCCGAGCAGGTCGGCCAGATCCACGGTACGGCACGCGAAACCCGCCATCGGAACCGTGGCCAGTCGGTATGCGGCGAGCGGTGTCAGAATCACGGTGACGCCATGGACGGGCCCGGTGTACTCGCTCAGGGTCGCGGTGGCGTGGACGCCGATGACCATAGAGGTGGCTGCGACCGAGCGCGCGGGGTCCAGCACGCTTGTGACATGCAGAGGGCCGCTGAAGCCGAACACGAGCCTGACCATTCCGTCAGGCGTCACAAGATGTCTTCCTGTCCGCTCTGCTCCCGCTTGAAAACCTCGGTATCCGAGAACATGACCATGAGGCTCGAGTTCGGAGGTTTCCCAGATCGCCTCCTTTGCGTTGGGTGCCGGCGGCGGACTCTTGGGCACGCCTTTCCTCCAGAAGATGAGGAATGACTAGAGGGCAAACTGATGCTAGGTGCATCGACCGCTCGGGCGGAAAGTTTCTCGCCTATTTTGACGGAAGTGTAGTTTTCGCGAAATAACGCCTATGGCGTCACTGAACCCATACTCGATACGACGAAACTGTGATCTTGGGCACGGTCAAGACGTCACATATGCTTCGATTCCGGTCGTCTCGATATGGCGTGTTATTGCGGCTCGATGGCCCAGGCCGACCATGGGAGTCGCGTTCATACAAGACCGAAATGACGGGCTGCCGCGATGCTGATACGAGGTGGAAACGAAAGGGCTTTCTCCCTAGGTTTTTCCATTCCGTCGAACTGCGCCCAAATCGTGTCGCGCATCGTGGACGCCCCACTTTCGGGCAATCGATCATACCGAATTCTTCGCGCGGACGAGTCTTTATCTAGAGTGTCGAGGTGAACCAATCGAATGCGTGTCAACCACGACCGCCTTCAGCGCCGAATGAGCGAGTTCGGCCTGGACGCACTGGTCAGCACCACCGCGGAGAACCTGACGTATCTGACCGGCGTCAGTAGTGTGCACCTGGATATGTTCCCGCACACGGGCCGGGCCTTCGCCGTGTTGTCCCAGGACACCCGGGCAGGCGCCCTTTTCGTCTGTGGACGCTGTGAGGTCGACCAGTTCCTGGACGCCGACGAGCGCATCGTCGAGGCGATCGCCTACGGCCCCTTCCACCGGGAACTGCCCCAGAGATTGGCGCTGGACCACGAAGACTCCCTCCTGCGGGGCGTCTCGGACGACCGGCGCTTCGACAACGCCCTGTCCGCCTTGACCCACGCAGTCAAACAGGCCTGCCCCGGCGGAGGCCGGGTCGCTGTCGACGAGGACGGGGTGCCGGCTGATTTCCTCGACGAACTCGGCAAATGGCTGTCCGGCTGGCACCTAGTGCCCGGTGCTGGGCACCTGCGGCACGTCCGGCAGGTGAAGACCGAGCGGGAGACGGAACTCGTCGCGGCTGCCGCGCGCGTCGCGGAGAACGCGATCCGCGCCACAGTCGCTGTCATGGGCGAGGGCGTCACCGAACGCGAGCTGGTCCGCGAGTTCAACCGCTCCGTTGCAGCCCAGGGGGGCACACCACGTTTCACCCTGATCCGGATCGGCGCCAACGCGGTAGCCGGCCAGCGTCAGCCCACGACGACGGCACTTCGGCTGGGCCAGGCCGTGTGGTTCGACGTCGGGGCCGTCGTCGACGGCTACTGGTGCGACATTGCCCGGGTGGCCACCCTCGGCGACCCCGCCCCGCGGCTGGCTCGCCTGTACGACGCCGTACTCGCTGGCGAGCAGGCCGCACTGGACCAGGCCCGTCCCGGCATGACCGGACAGGAACTCTTCGCGCTCACCGTCGACGCGGTTCGGGACGCCGGGATCCCGCACTACCAGCGCAACCACGTCGGGCACGGCATCGGCGTTGAGGTCTATGACCCCGTACTGATCCGTCCGGACAGCACCGACGCTCTGCAGACGGGCACCGTGGTCAACATCGAGACGCCGTACTACGAGTTCGGGTTCGGCTGCGTGCACGTGGAGGACCCGTTCGTCGTCGGCCCGGACGGAAACCGTCTGCTCACCACACTGCCCCGGGAACTGTTCGTCATCCGCTGACTAGCCGCGCCCGACGCATGGAGAGACCGTGATTCACGAGAACCTGCTGGAGACCCTCGGCATGACCCCCGTCGTGCGGCTGCGTAAGCTCCTGCCCCACCCACAGGACCGGATCTACGTGAAGCTGGAGGGCGCAAATCCGTCCGGCAGCATCAAGGACCGCGCCGCCCTGTACATGCTCGAACAGGCGGAGCAAGCGGGCTTACTGAGGCCGGGAGCGACGCTGGTGGAATCGACCTCCGGCAATCTCGGCAAGTCCCTGGCTCTGATCGGGGCCATCAAGGGCTACCGGGTGATTCTTGTCGTCGACCCCAAGACACCCCGCTCCGTCCTCGCCTACGCGACCAGTCTCGGCGCCGAACTCGACACGGTCATCACGCCCGACGCAAACGGCAGTTACCAGACCACCCGCCTGCACCGGGTCCATCGGCTGGTCCAGGAGATCCCGGGCGCGTACACCCTGGACCAGTACGACAACCCCCACAATCCGGAGGCGTACCGGCTGCACACCGCACAGGAGATCGTCAAGGACTTTGATCGGCTCTCCGCGCTGGTCGCCACGGTCAGTACCGGTGGCCACCTCAGCGGTCTGGGCAGCGCGTTGAAGGAACACTTCCCCGCCCTGCACGTCCAAGCCGTTGACGCGGTCGGCTCGGCCGCCTTCGGCTATCCCTTCACGCCATACCGGATGCGCGGCATCGGCCTGAGCTGGCGCCCGGGCAACCTCCACCCCGGGCCCATCGACTCCCTGCACCGGGTCACCGACACCGAGGCTCTGTCAGCCTGCCGGGTGCTAGCGGCCGAGGAGGGCCTACTGCTCGGCGAGTCCGGCGGCGCGGCGGTCTTCTCGGCGCTCGGTTACGCCGCCGCGAACCCGGGCGAGCCGATCCTGGCCATCGCCCCCGACACCGGCGCCAACTACCTGTATGAGACGTACGACGACCAGTGGCTGCGCGATCACGGCATCTCGCCGGACACTCTGTGCCACAACGGCGAGGACCTGCTGCGACATGTCCACCATCCGCTCCATCCGCCGGCCCCTGTGGACGCCGGCCCGGTCCCCGCGAGCGGAACCAGCCAGATCACGACAGGAGGCCAGGCGTGACCATCCGTACCGGAGCCGAGTATCTGGCAGGCCTGCGCGACGGACGCGAGGTCTGGCTCGCCGGACGGCGCGTCGGTGACGTGCTTGCCGAACCCGTCCTGGCCGCAGCCGCGCACACCGTCGCCCGCCTGTACGACCTGCAGCACGACCCGGAGATGCGCGATGTGCTCACCTTCCAGGACGGCGACGAGCGCCACCCCCTGTCGCTGGCCGCACCGCGCGACACCCAGGCCTTACAGCGGCGCGGAGCGGCGTTCCGGGCTACCGCCGAAGCCACCTTCGGACTGCTCGGCAGGTCGCCCGACTTCGTGAACACCGCAGTCACCGCCTTCGCCTCGGCCGCTCCGTTCTTCGACAAAGCCGACCCGCACTTCGGCCGCAACGCCACCGCCTATCACGCCGCTTGTCTGGCCGGCGACCCGTTCCTATCGCACGCCACAATCAACCCGCCGCTCAGCCGTGCCCGTTCCTCCCACGAGCAGGACGATCCCGACGTTCACCTGAGGATTGTCCGCGAGACGAGCGAGGGCGTCACGGTGCGCGGCGCCAAACTCATCGGCACCCTGGTGCCCGTTGCCGACGAGATCGTCGTCTTTCCGCTACCCGGCTATCGGCCCGGCGACGAGGCGTACACGCTCGCCTTCGCGATCCCAGTGGCCACGCCGGGGCTGCGGATCGTCTGCCGCGAGCCCTTGGTGGCCGACCCCTCCCGGCTGCTCAGCACGCCCCTTGCGCCGTACGAGGAGATCGATGCCACCTGCGTGTTCGACGACGTGCTCGTCCCCTGGAACCGGGTGTTCTTCCACGGGGATGTCGATGCCGCCAATCGCCTGTACGACGCGACGACCGCCCGGCACCATACCGGTCAGCACAGCATCATCCGAGGCGCGGTCAAGGCCGAACTTCTCACCGGGATCGCCGTTGCGCTGGCCGAGATGTCCGGCACCGACACCTTTCTGCACATCAAGGAGATGCTCGGCGAGGTCCTGGGCTCCCTGGAACTGGCCCGGGCAGGCATCATGGCCGCCGAGGCCGACGCCAAGATCAGCGAGTGGGGCACCCTCACCCCGGCTATCGCCCCGGTACTGGCCCTGCGTTACCACTTTCCCAGGATGACCAGCCGGATGATCGAGGTGATCCAACTCTTGGGCGGCGGCAGCCTGCTGAGCACTCCTGCCGAAGAGGATCTGCGCAGTGAGCTGTGGCCCGGAATCGAACGCTACTTCCGGGGCGCCAACGGAGTTCCCGCCGAGAAGCGCGTCCGCCTCCTCAAACTCGCCTGGGACGCCACCGGCAGCGCCTTTGGCCAACGCCAAATGCAGTACGAGCGCTACCACTCAGGCGACCCCGTACGCCTAGCCGCTGCCCAGTACACGGGGTACGACACGGCCCCACTCCTGCAGACCGTGCAGCGGGCCATGGACCCGATGCGGACGCAGGCGAACACTCCGGAAACCGACTTCGGGGATGTCTACTCGCCGAGCGAGACCGCCTCGTGATTGCCGCTGACCCCTGCCGCATTCTTGTCCTGACCGGGGCTGCTGCCCCTTTCTCCCGTACCCGTTCCGTCGCGGAACTTGTCTGCCGTGCGACAGCGAGCATCGGCAGCACGTCCGTCCTGCGTGACCTCGCTGAACATACGCTGCCGCTGCTGCACACTGACCCCGACGGCTCGTCCGCCCTGTACGACTTGCGGACCCAGGCAGAGCAGGCGGACGGCATGGTCTGGGTCACGCCTTGTTATCACGGTAGCTACTCGGGTCTACTCAAGAATTGTCTCGATCATCTGCACGCGGAGGCGCTGCGCGGCAAGCCCGTCGGCGTGGTCACAGTCGGCGCATCACTTACAGCCGTTCAGGCAAGTGAGCACCTGCGCGCAGTCGCACGCGCCCTGGGTTGCGTCACTGCACCAACCCAAGCCGTGGTGGTGGACGAGAACTCTACATGGGGCAAAGACACGGATCCGGGAGCACGCAACCGGATCACACGTATGATCGCCGAATTGCATGCGCTTGCCGGCGCGACTGCTCTACTCCGGCAGTGCGCCGCCATCGCAGACCCCCTGTTGTCGATCGACCACGGACCTGCAACGTGAAGGTACATCTTGCGGTGCGACACAACCCGTGAGGGAAGGCCGGGGGCCCTGAGCGCTGACTCAACCGACCCTTCTCTGTCAAGGCGCTCGCCGCCCCTGAGGGGCGGCCGAAAGTCGATCCGCGGGACAAGGGGATCGCCCGGCTGCAAGCACAGGTCATCCGGCGGGAGGCTGAGTTTGGGCAAGGTCGCCGAGTGGGGCCCGGACCTGCCCACCCGCGGACAGTGGGAACAGGCCGGGCTCACAGTCATTTTCACGCGGCATCAGCGCGGCCGTCGTCCGACTCGGCGACCGTAGGGCGGGCGGTGGCCACCGGAGCCGGTGACGGCGTCTCCGCAGGGCGAGCCGTGGGCGAGCGACGGACCCGCGGACGCTCCGCACGAGCGCGCAGCGACTCGATGACCTCCTTGGCACGAGCCGCGGTGACAGGCTTCGCATCCCGCTCCAGCTCCTCCGTCGGCACACCGAGCAGCTCGGCGACCAGCTCGACGTCGTTGCCGAACAACCGCAGGGCAGCCGCAGCCGCCTCGCGCGCCGCGACTTCGGCCTCTTCCTTGACCGCTGCCGCCTTCGCTGCCGCTTCCCGAGTCGTCAGGACGTTCTTCGCCGCCAGCTCACGCGTCTTCGCCTGGAAAGCCTCTATCTCCCGCACCCGGCACCGCAGCTCACCGACCCGGCCACCCGCAGTGCCGGGAACGCCGTGCTCGACCTTGCCTCAGACATCGCCACCCGATACGGCCTGAAACACCAACTACGCAGTATCAAGACCGTTCGCAACAGCGAGGAGTACACGTGACAGACCGCCATGGGGCCGCGATCAGCGACACGGACCGGGCCGACGCCCGCGCCATCTGGGACTTCCACCAGATGGGCCACCAGCTGCGCCCCTGCTCCGCCGCGATCACCCTCGGCAGCCTCGATCTCGGTGTGGCCACCGGCACTGCCAACCTCTACCACTCCGGCATGTTCCCGGTCGTGGTCTTCACCGGAGACACCAGCTCGGCCACCCAGGAGCGGTTTCCCCGAGGCGAGGCCACCCACTATCGCGAGCATGCGATCTCCCTCGGAGTGCCGGACGAGGCGATCCTGCTGGAGCCGCAGGCCACGAACACCGGCCAGAACATCGGCTTCTCCCGAGAGGTGCTGGAGAACGCCGGTATCGCAGTGACCACCCTCTTGCTGATCTCCATGCCCTACATGCAGCGCCGTGCCTACGCGACATGCCGCAAGCTGTGGCCCGAGGTGGATCCGGTCTGTACCTCTCAGCCGTTGTCGTTCGATGAATACGTAACGACCCACGATGACGAGAAGCAGCTCATCGACATGCTCATGGGCGATATGGAGCGGGTGATGGAGTATCCCAAGCGCGGTTTCGCCATCGAGCAGCACGTCCCAGAAAGGGTCCGCGATGCCTTCGACCGTCTCCGCACCCGCGGTTACGACAGCTGGCTCCTGCCTACTTAGCCGTGCCGCCATACCCATGAGTGCGCTGCGGGTGCGTTCGTGCGCGATCCATCAACCCAACCTGCTGCCCCGCCTTTCCACTCTGGCGAAGCTCTACGCCGCTGACATCTGGGTGGTCCTCGACGACGTACAGTTCGTCCGCCGCGACTACCAGCACCGTGCCCGCCTCGCCGTACTCGACAACCCGCAGCAGTATCAGTGGCTGTCTGTCGAAACTCATCTCCCGCACGGCCGAGCAACGTTGATCCGCGATGCTCAACTCGCGTACCCGCAGCGCGCCGCTCGCCGTCTCGGCCAATTGCCCGCGCAGCACTACCGTGCCAGCCCCTACTGGCAGTTGCTGCATACCGCGCTCGAACCCGTTGCCCGCACCGTCGCGGGAGACCGCCGGCACCGCGGCCGTTGCTGAGGGCACCACCCGTGCGCTGCTGAACCTCCTAGGTTGGCGCGGCACCGTCGTGCGCAGTAGCGACCTCACCGCTTCGAAGGACCGCTCAGCACGTCTGGCCGACCTCACCACCGCCGTCGGCGCCGACACGTACCTCTGCGGCACTGGTGGTATGCGGTACCTGGACCGTCACCCCTTCATGGAGCGGCAACTCAACGTTCGTGCGTTCCGCCCGCCCGTGGCTGCCGAGGGCCTTTGGACCGGAGCAGCGAAGATCGCTGCCCTGTGGGCGCTCGCTGCGTACGGACCGAACTGCGTGGGTGCTGCGTTTGATGATCTGCGCACGCCTGCTACGTGATTCGGCACGCTTCGGCACGATCAACCCGCATCCTGCGCGGGCAGCGTACGGCGAAATGGCTAGGTGCTGTTCAGCGCTCCAGCTAGGCGGCTCCATCTCCGACCGGCTCAAGGCGCTCACCAAGGCGATGCGGACACCCCCTGGGTGCCCGGTTCCGGCAGCGGCGGTGGGGGGAGTGGCAAGGGTCCGGGTCTGCTGAACAGTGCCCGTGACGATGCGCGCCACCACGGTGTGGAGCCGGACAATCGGGTCTGCGCACCGACCCCGTCGACCTGGCCAGTGGCCAGATGCTGCTGGAACAAAAGGACCTGGACCCGCCGGAGCTGAGGCTGTGCAAGGTCACCAATCCGCAAGGACTGACCTGGATCTACCAGTATGACGCCGCGAGATGACTCCCCGCAGAGACCGACTTCGACGGTCACACCCTCTCCTACGCCCCTGGACGCGGGCAGGGCAGCTCATCGCCCGCACTCTGCACCTCCGGCGCCGTCATCCAATACGAGCGCGATGTCCTGGGCCGCCCCGGTCCGCAAGAGCGTCGACGGCCACAGCATTACCTACGCCTACGACACCTAGAGCGAACTCGCCCAAGCCGCCTTCCGCAAGGCGCGATTCAGCCCGAATCGAATGACGTCAATCGCCAAGGCCGGCCTCACCCTGGAGCGTCAACGCTGAAAGGGTCCATTGATGACCTAATGCATATCCACCTATCTTTTCTGGGGTGCCATCCACTTTAGCCTGGGAAGGAAATATGGATCATTTTCGACTCCCGAGGGCGTCCCAGTGGCCGGGTACCGTGGCCGCCATTGTGGGACTCGCCCTCCTCGCGGGGCTGCTCCACGTCGTCCTACTGCCCGCAACGCCGGCAGCCGCGGCGGCGTCTGACCGCAAGCTGGCCTCCTGGAACACCTGGGACGGCAAGAGCGACACCCTCAAGAGGATTCCCGGTCTGATCAAGGACCACGACGTCGACGTGGTGGCCCTGCAGGAAGTGGCCGACGGGAATCTCCTCGGTCACGCACCCGCGACCTTCTTCGACATCGCCAGCCTCAGCCCGAGCGGAACGCCCCAGGGGAACTGGCGCGTTGACGAGTTCCACTGGGACGACGGCATCACCGTCTACCGCATCCGCACCGGCTCGAACCGCCGCAGCATCGCCATCGCCACCAAGGAGCGCGTCGCGTCCCACGACGACCTGCACCTGGTGGAGGTGCGGGGCGACGCCTCCGGAAAGGCGTTCCCGGCGTTCGGGATCAAGCTGGGCGGGAACTGGTACTACTCGATCCACGCCTCCACCCAGGCGAAGCGGTCGAACAACAACGCCGACACGCTCGTCGAGGACATCTCGGGGCTGCACAAACGGGACGGCTTCAAGGCCCCGTGGGCCATCATGGGGGATTTCAACCGGTTTCCCGACGAGAAGTCGAAGGCGTTCATCAACCAGCAGAAGAAGCTGAAGGAGTCCAAGAAGCGTAAATTCGCCGAGGACCAGGGTGCTCTCACCAGCGTTCTCGATCTGGAGGCCAATGAGCGCGTCGTCTTCTCGGGGGCGCCCACGCACAAGAAGGGCGCGGAGCTCGACTTCATGGTCGACGGCGGCGCGGCGGCAGGCTACAGCGCCAAGCGGCTCAAGACGTTGGACGGCTCCGACCACTACAGGGTGATCTTCGAGAAGGACACGGACGAACCGGACACCTGTGTGGCCGGCGACGGGTCGGGGGCGTCGCGCACGGCGCGGGCTGCCGCCGACGACCTGTGCCCGGTCGAGTCCGGGCTGCCCGCCGCCACCGTCTCCCTCGGTGACAGCTACATCTCGGGAGAGGGCGGCCGCTGGCAGGGCAACGCCAATGCCAAGGCGGACGGGCCCGATGGCGACCTCGATCCCAACAACGACGCCTGGGGCACGGACCGGGCGGCCCACGGCACGCAGGTCTACGAGAAGAACGCCGCCGGAAGCGACGCATGCCACCGCTCCGATGTGGCGGAGATCAAGGGTGCGGCCATCGGCGGCGTTCCGAAGGAGCGGCGGTTCAACATCGCCTGCTCCGGAGCGGAGACGCAGCACATCCTCAGCGAGGAGTTCCAGGGCGAGAAGCCGCAGATCCAGCAGCTTGCGGAGCTTGCCGCGGACCATGAGATCGGTACCGTCGTGCTCTCCATCGGGGGCAACGACCTGAAGTTCTCCGACATCGTCCAGAGCTGTGCGGTGAACTTCATCGCCAACAAGGAGTCCTGCCGCAAGCAGGCGGATGAGGACCTCAAGAAGCGCCTGAGCGCGGTTCGTGAGGACGTCGCCCGGACGCTGGACGCGATCCACGAGACCATGGGCGAGTCCGGGCAGGACCAGAGCACCTACGACCTGGTGGTGCAGGGCTATCCGGCGCCGCTGCCCCCCGCGTATGAGATGCGCTACGAGGGCGACCACTACGACCGATACACCAAGGGCGGCTGCCCCTTCTACGACGAGGACGTGAGCTGGACGGGCGAGGGCGCGGTCGCGGAGATCGGTGGCATGCTGCGCGGTGCCGCGCGGGACGGGGATGCGGCCTTCCTCGATCTGGCGGACGCCTTCTCCGGGCACGAGCTGTGCGCGAAGTCGGCGAAGCAGGCGACCTCTCGCAACTCTCTGGATAAGCCGATCGCCGCCGAAGACGCGGAGTGGGTGCGGTACTTCAGCGGTCTCAGCGGCGGCGGACAGTGGCAGGAGGCGGTCCACCCCAACGCCTACGGCCAGCGGGCCCTCAGCGCCTGTCTGGTCCGTATGGACCAGGAGATCGCGGAGTCGGGGGCGCGGTCCTTCCGGTGTGTCGGCAGTGCCGGCAGCTCGCCCGACGTGCCGATCGTCTCGAGTTCACCGATCGATGCCGCGGCATGGGACGGGGAGGGCCCGGACAGCGACGGCCGGCGCCTGGGCGACCACGTCCTGTTCCAGGGTGATTCCTTCGCGTACTTCAACCCGTACAAGAAGCTGGACGGCTCGATGGGGGACGGCAACAGTCCCGGCTACCTCACCAACGTCGGTGACATCGGTGGCATCTGGTCCAGCCTGCGCGACACCGACTTCGCCGGCGGAGTCGAAGCCGCATTCGAACAGACGGACAAGGACGACGGCTCGCGGCAGCTCTCGCTCTTCCGCGGCGGCCGGTACACCCAGGTCTCGATCGAGGAGGGCACCATCGACGACCAGCGTGTGCGGGGCCCGGGGCCGATCCGTGACTACTTCCCCGTGTTCGAGGGGACCGTGTTCGAGCACGGCGTCGACGCGGCCGTCGGCAACGACAAGGAACCCTATGCGCTGGTCTTCCGTGACGGCCAGGTGGGCCTGCTCGAAGTCGACCTCGACGGCGACGACGACAAATGGATCACGGAACCGGGGCCCGTCGGCAAGGTCATCCCCGCCCTGAGGGGCACACCCTTCGAGTACAGCATCGACTCCGTGCTGCTGGTCGTCGCGGACCACGGAAAGATCCAGGCCGACCTGGTTTCCGGTACCCGTGTGGCACGGATGAACCTGGACATGCGCGATCTGTCCAGGAGCTACCTCATGAGCCACACCAGGGAACTCACCGACCGGTGGCCGAGTCTGCGCGGCACCATCTTCGACTGGGGCAAGAACAAGAACGACTTCCTCGTACAGTCCCTGCGGTACGGCCCCACGCCGCCGCCCGACCCCGAGCCGGTGATCAGGGACCAGACGGCGCGGTCCGTCTCCGCCGCCGCGGCGGTTGACCACTCCAAGTGCCGCCCGGACGGTATGACAGCGACGAAGGGGGTCGAGACGCCGTACTGCCTGATCTACGACGACCAGGGCCGCGAAGTGATGGGTGAACGGCATCCACGGCGGGTGGTGGGCTACTTCACCGGCTGGCGCACCGGCAGGAATGGCCAGCCCATGTACCTGCCGCGCAGTATCCCCTGGGGGCAGGTGAGCCACGTCAACTACGCCTTCGCGCACGTCGACGGCAGCAACCGTATCTCGGTGGGCGATGTGAACGACCCGGACAACCCGGCCACCGGTATGACCTGGCCCCATGTGCCTGGCGCCGAGATGGACGGCAGCCTGCCGTACAAGGGGAACTTCAATCTCCTGAACAAGTACAAGAAGAAGCACCCCCGGGTCAGGACCCTGATCTCCGTGGGAGGTTGGGCCGAGACCGGCGGCATCCTGAAGCCAGACGGCAGCCGCGAGAAGTCCGGTGGCCTGTACCGCGTCACCAACAACGCGGACGGAAGCGTCAATCAGCCCGCCATCAACACCTTCGCTGACTCCGTCGTCAAGTTCCTGCGCACATACGGTTTCAACGGTGTCGACATCGACTACGAGTACCCGACCTCACTCCTGGACGCGGGCAACCCGGAGGACTGGCCCATCGCCAACCCTCGCCGCAAGGGCTTGAACGCGGGCAACACCGCGCTGATGAAGACCCTGCGCGAGAAGCTCGACGCGGCGTCGGCCGCGGACAACGCCTACTACCAGCTCACCGCGGCGGCCTCCGCGTCCGGCTATCTGCTGCGCGGCCAGGAGGACTTCCGGGCGTTGCAGTACCTGGACTTCGTCAACACCATGTCCTACGACTACCACGGCTCGTGGAACAACTACGTCGGCCCGCAGGCGCCGCTCTACGACGACGGCAAGGACGTCGAGCTGGCCGCCACCGGGATCTACGACAAGGCCAAGAACCCGGAGTACCAGCAGGAGGGCTTCTTCAACACCGACTGGTCCTACCACTACTTCCGCGGCGCAATGCAGGCCGGGCGCATCAACATGGGCGTGCCGTACTACACGCGCGGCTGGAAGGACGTGGAAGGCGGCGAGGGCAACGGGCTCTGGGGCATCTCCAAACTGAAGGACCAGTCCCAGTGCCCGGACGGGACCGGCCCCAACGGCGGCACGACGGAGTGCGGCTCCGGTGCCTCCGGCATCGACAACCTGTGGCACGACCAGACCGCCGCGGGCGATGAGCTGGCCGCGGGATCCAACCCGATGTGGCACTCCAAGAACCTGGAGCGGGGCGCTGTGACCAGCTATCTGCCCCGCTTCGGTCTGGACCCGAAGGACAGCGCGAACGGGATGGACGGCTACACCCGCCACTGGGACGGCACGCTCAAGGCGTCCTGGCTGTGGCACAAGGACAAGAAGGTGTTCCTATCCACGCAGGACACCCAGGACATCGCCGCCAAGGCCGACTACATCAAGGCCAAGGGCGCGGGCGGCGCGATGATCTGGGAGCTGGCCGGGGACTACGAGTGCCCGGACGACAAGTCGGGGCAGTGCGTGCCCGGCTACACCCTGACCAAGCAACTCGACAATGCCCAACGTGATGCCGGGCCCTATGGCGCGACCCGCGCCGGGAAGACCAAACTGCCCAGCCAAGTCCTCGACGCGGACGTGACGTTCGCCAAGTACCCGACCGACAACAAGGACCTGTGGCCGCTCCAGCCCATGCTGCGCATCACCAACCGAGGCGACAACACCATCGCGGGGGGCGCCAAGGTCTCCTTCGACCTTCCGACTTCGGCCCCGTCCGTCATCAAGGACGGCAACTGGCAGCCGTACAAGAACGTCAAGCCCGGCCACTCCGGGCCCAACGTCGGCGGCCTGAAGGGAGAGTTCCACCGGGTCACGATCACCCTGGAGAAATGCCAGGAGATCCCGGCCGGGCGCAGCATGGACATCCCGGTCAAGTACTACCTGCCCGCCACCGGTCCCGCGAACGTCACGATCATCAGCGAGGGAAAGACCTTCGGCATCACCGGTGACCGTCGCCACGGCACACAGACGGTGGCGCCGCCCGCTGGCTCGGCCGAATGCTCTCCGGTGAAGTGGGACCCGAAGGACACCTACGACAAGGGGGACGTCGTCACGCACAAGGGTCGCCGCTGGGTCGCCGAGTACTGGGCCAACAAGGGCGATGAACCGGGCGTCGCCCCGGTCTGGCGGAACATCAGCCCCAACGACTGAGCCCTTTCAGAGCGGCGCGTCCAGGGCCAGCTTCCAACGGGCGTGGTAGAAGCCGCCCGAGTCCCAAGGACCGCCTTCCGGAGCTGTGAAGACGTGATCGCGGGGAGCCTTCCCCTGGCACCTGCGCTTGAACAACGCGACGAGGGATGGCGATAGCACCAAGGTCCGCCGACTCTTCTTCGTCTTCGGCGGACCCATCTCCTTTCCGCCGTCAATGCGCTTCCATGCACGCTGGACGCGCAAGGTGGGCCGGGAGCCATGAAGGGTCAAGTCCCGCGGCTGAAGCGCCGTTAGCTCACTCCAGCGCAGCCCGGTGCCAGCCAGGGCATCGACGAGATCTATGGAGTCGGCATTCATGCACGAGCGAAGGATGGCGTACTCCTCGCGTTCCAAGAACACCTGCTCGTCCTCGATGCTGTTGTCCTCGGGCAGCCGGGTGTGCACACACGGGTTCGTGGAACGGAGCGGAGGCTCAGCGGTCACCGTGGCCTGGAGGATGCCGTACAGCAGGCCGTGAAGGTTTCGGATCGTCTTGGCCTTGTAGGGCCGTCGCTTGACGGTCGGCGGGTGATGCGGGCCGGGCCTGCCGGCCTCAAGGTCGTTCACCCACTGCTTGATCTCGTCTTGCCCGATGCCGTCAGGTCCTTGCCGCACCGACAGTCCCCTGAACCAAGGTTCCAAGTGCCGATCTAGCAGCTTCCGGTAGTTGGACCGTGTGCCCGCCTGTATGCCAGTCAGGAGGTCGATGTACCGGCTGGCGTAGACCTCGAACAACTCCTGCGGGTCCGCCTCCGGTTCGGACTCCTCGGCGAAGCCGACACCCTTGACCCAACCTGGCGGACATTGCTGACCGTGACCGTTGACGAGATCGCAGAATCGTTTCGCCGACGTCTCGTCCTCGAAGGTCTCGCCATTCTGGGTGCCGTTCTCCCGCCACATGACGGTGTAGGTGTACGTGCCGTCGCGCTTCTGTCGAGCCCTGATCGATGCCATGGGCAAAGATCTTAGAAGGGGCGGCCGGTTGACGAAGCGTTGACAAAGGGCCCAACAGAAACCGCCTCTGACCTGTTCTTGCAGGTCAGAGGCGGTTTTTCTGAGCGGTAGCGGTGGGATTTGAACCCACGGAGGAGTTGCCCCCTCACGCGCTTTCGAGGCGCGCTCCTTCGGCCGCTCGGACACGCTACCGAGAGAGAGCTTAGCCCACGGGGGGCTGTGCTCCGAAATCGGTATCCGCGCCCGCATCCGTCCCCGCCTCCGCATTGCCCGCGGCCCGGAAGAAGCGGGTCAGCGGGGCCGCGCACTCCTCGGTGAGCACCCCGTGGATCACCTCGGGCCGGTGGTTGAGACGGCGGTCACGTACGACGTCCCACAGCGAACCGGCCGCGCCCGCCTTCTCGTCCACCGCGCCGTAGACCACCCGGTCCACCCGGGACAGCACGGCGGCGCCCGCGCACATCGTGCACGGCTCCAGCGTCACCACCAGCGTGCAGCCCGAGAGCCGCCACTCGCCGAGGGACCGCGCTGCGGCGCGCAGCGCGAGGACCTCGGCGTGCGCGGTCGGGTCCCCGGCGGCCTCGCGCTCGTTGCGGCCGCGCCCGAGCACCGCGCCGTCCGGGCCCAGCACGACGGCGCCGACCGGCACGTCCCCGGTCTCCGGAGCCTGTACGGCCTCGGCCAGGGCGAGCCGCATCGGCTCCCGCCAGGGGTCGCGCACCGGGTCGGGCCGTACGGGAGGGGAGGTTTCCATGGGGACAGTGTCGGTCAGGCGCCACGGGGGAGCGCCCACAACCCTTGGACCGGCGGCCCCGGGACCGTGCGGGTCAGGGATCGGCGGGCCCGGGATTGGCGGCCCCAAGACCGGGCGGCCGGAGTCAGCGGGACTGTGCAGACCAGGAGTGGCCGGGACCCGGGCGGGTCAGGAGTCAGGGGGACCGTGCGGGCCAGGAGTGACCGGGACCGGCGGCCCCGGGACCGTGTGGACCAGGAGTGACCGGGCCTGGGCGGGCCAGGAATGACCGGGACCGTGCGGGCCAGGAGGCCAGGAGGACCAGGAGCCAACGGGGCCCGCAGACCAGGGGTGAACGGGACCCGCAGACCAGGAGTCAGCGGACCGCCTCGAGGATCTCGCCGCAGCCCAGCACGTCGGCGATCTCGGTCAGCGCGTCGCCGTCCAGGGCGGTCAGTTCCTTGCTCGACATCCCCAGGTCCTCGAGGATCTCCGTGTCACCGATCGGGCCCGGCGGCACGGCGTCGTCCGCGTCGGCCGGTTCGTCCCCGTCGTCCTCGGGCTCCCCGTCCTCGGTGCCGTCGAGGTCGACCAGGCTGTCGAGGTCGTCCTCCGGCTCGCGGCCGAGCAGCTCGTCGGTGAGCAGGATCTCGCCGTACGAGCTCCGGGCGGCGGCGGCCGCGTCCGAGACGTAGATACGCGGGTCCTCCTCGCCGTCGACGCGGACGACGCCGAACCAGGCGTCCTCCTGCTCGATGAAGGCGAGCACCGTGTTGTCGTCGACCGAAGCCCCCCGCGCCAGATCCGTCAGATCGGCCAAGGTCTCCACGTCGTCGAGTTCTGTGTCGCTCGCTTCCCACCCGTCTTCGGTGCGCGCGAGCAGTGCGGCGAAGTACACCGTGACTCTCCCACTGGTCAGAGGCGTGTGCCGGGCGACGGGGAACAAGGTTTTTCACCTCTTGGCCCGCCCACTCGGAATCGTGGCAGAAACAAGGCCCTCGCGAGAGGTCTTCCGCTGTGCGTCGTGCACCAGTCCTGCGACCGGACCGCGATTCGGTCCTTCCGGTACCGCTGTCGGGGGCTACCAGCGGAAGGTTCGCATCCGCATCTGCTGGCGCATCCGGGCGGCGCGGGCCCGCCGCGGCTGCACCCGCTCGCGCAGCGCCTTGGCCTCGCCGAGTTCCCTGAGGAACTGGGCGCGTCGCCGGCGCCGCTCCGCATCGCCCTCCGGGTTCTCCGGCGGCGCGGGCTCGCCCTTGGGCTGGTTCCGGTCCGGCACGTGACCACACCTCCCCCAAGCTGGGCCTCCTGTGCTCGCACTCCGGCGCGAGCGCCCGCCCATACAGCCGCGTACGGGCGTACCCTGCCCACTTTCCCCCGAACAGACCGTTTGACGCCACCGGGAGGCGCCACGGCGCCGGAGGCGCGCCGGTAGTGCCCGCGATCGCGCCCGTGCGGGGCGTGGCCGCAGCCCGTCGGCTGGGGTCTGGGGACGGAGTCCCCGGGATTCTCTCCGCCGCGGTGGCGAGTAATCGGTACGGCGGAGCTCGGCGGTGCCCGCCGACCCGGCCCGCGCCCGACCCGGGCTGGGCGCCTCGGCTACTGTCGAGGGCATGCGGATCCATGTCGTCGACCACCCGCTGGTGGCGCACAAACTGACCACCCTGCGCGACACGCGCACCGACTCCCCCACCTTCCGGCGGCTCGCCGACGAGCTGGTGACCCTGCTCGCGTACGAGGCGACCCGCGACGTGCGGACCGAGCAGGTCGACATCCAGACCCCCGTCACCGCGACCACCGGTGTACGGCTGGCCCGGCCGCGGCCGCTGGTGGTGCCGATCCTGCGGGCCGGGCTCGGCATGCTCGACGGCATGGTGCGGCTGCTGCCGACCGCCGAGGTCGGCTTCCTCGGCATGATCCGCGACGAGGAGACGCTCCAGGCGTCCACGTACGCGACGCGCATGCCGGAGGACCTCTCCGGCCGTCAGGTGTACGTGCTGGACCCGATGCTGGCCACCGGCGGCACGCTGGTCGCCGCGATCGACGAGCTGATCTCCCGCGGCGCGGACGACGTCACGGCGCTGTGCCTGCTGGCCGCGCCGGAGGGCGTTGAGGTCATGGAGCGCGAACTCGACGGCTCCCCGGTGACGGTCGTCACCGCCGCCATCGACGAACGCCTCAACGAACACGGCTACATCGTCCCGGGCCTGGGCGACGCGGGCGACCGCATGTACGGCTCAGCCGACTAGCAGGCTGCTGCCCCAGCAACCCACTTGCCGTTAGCCCGGCACCGCCGGCCTCCGCCGTACCGGTTGCTCGCCGTTGCGGCGGAGAGAATCCCGGGGACTCCGTCCCCAGACCCCAGCCGAGGGGCTGCCGGCCGCGTCCCGCACGGGACACAATCGCGGGACCAGGCGTAAGGCCAAGTCGGCGGGCACCGCCGGCCTCCGCCGTACCGGTTGCTCGCCGCGGAAAACTTTGAGGACTTCGTCCCCGAACTCCTCCGACGGCGGCCACCGCCACGGTGAGCCCCGGCCCCGCCGGACCTGCCCCGGCAGGGGTCTTGGACAAAGTCCCCGGGATTGTGCCGCCGCAGCAGTGAGCAATGGGTGTGGCGGTGTTCGGTGGTGTCGGGCTTGCCCCGGCTCCGGGCGCGGTGGCGCGTGCCGCGGGTTTCGCGCAGCTGTCCCGGGGCTGGGGACGGACTCCCCGGGATTCTCTCCGCCGCGATGGCGAGCAACAGGTATGGCGGAGATCGGCGGTGCCGAGCTCACGGCAAGTGGGTTGCTGGGGCAGCAGCCTGCCAACCGGTCAGCACTTCTTCGAGGCCGAGGGGGACGGGGACGGGTTTGTCAGGGCGATCAGCGCGGCGTCGGCATCGGCCTTTGCCGTCAGGGACTTGAACGCGTCGCCGATGATCAGGTCGACGTCCTGGGTCTTGCGCTGGTCGGCCCCGGACGAGGTGCCGGTCACCTGGGTGGCGAGGACTTTGAACGGGCCCTCGGAGGTGTTCGGGGCGCCCAGCAGCATCCCGGCGCTCTTGACCTTCTTGTCGTACTTCGCGTCGGCGTTCCCCACCTTGCCGATCCTGAAGCCACGTTTCTTGAGCTCGTCCGCGGTCTGCTTGGCGAGGCCGCTGCGCTTGGTCGCGTTGTAGACGTTGACCGTGATGTCGCCTGGCTTCGGCAGGGCTACGGCCGCGGCGGGGCTCGGGCTCGCGCCGGTCCGCGGCGCGCACCCCGCGCGGCCCGCGGCGCTCGCCCTGCCGCCGCCGCCCGTGAACACGTCGATGAGCTGCAGCGTCCCCCAGCCGACCAGGCTGAGCGCGGCCACGGCGCCGACCACTGCCGCCACGATCCGGCGGCGATTGCGGGGCCTGCGCATCCGCGGATACCTGGCCCCGGTGATGCGGTACTTACCGCCCATGCCGGGGGGTGTGAGCATGCTCATGGTGCGAGCGTAGTAGGACCGATCGCCTCTGCATACTGAATGATCAATGCGTGGCGGCCAGCCCAACCCAAAAGGGTCAATTGCGGTTTGGGGGCGATCCGGTGGCCGACCGTCAGCCCAGTTCGAGCACGCGGGCGTGCAGCACCTGGCGCTGCTGGAGCGCCGCGCGGACCGCGCGGTGCAGCCCGTCCTCGAGGTAGAGGTCGCCCTGCCACTTCACGACGTGGGCGAACAGGTCCCCGTAGAACGTCGAGTCCTCCGCGAGGAGGGTCTCCAGATCCAGCTGGCCCTTGGTGGTCACCAGCTGGTCCAGGCGTACCGGCCGTGGAGCGACATCCGCCCACTGGCGGGTGCTCTCCCGGCCGTGGTCGGGGTACGGCCGCCCGTTTCCGATGCGCTTGAAGATCACACGGAAAGCCTACCGGTCCTGATGCGGTGGGTGCAGCTGCTGCCCGAGGAGAACCACTTGCCGCGGGTTTGGCACCGCCGGGCTTCGCCGTGCGGATTGCTCGCCGTCGCGGCGGAAAGGAACCTGGGGACTTCGTCCCCCAGACTCCAGCCGGCCGGCCGGGGCGGAGCCCTGTGCCGCGCCGTGCGGATTGCTCGCCGTCGCGGCGGGACATGTCCGGGGACGGAGTCCCCGGACCCCATCGGCAGACCCCA
>NZ_LIQY01000400.1 GCF_001418495.1 Streptomyces pathocidini
TACGACCTGGACGGCCGGCTCGTCGCCGCCCCCAACCTGCGGAACATGCCGGACGTGGACCGCTCCGAGCGGGGCCTGGTGCCCGTGCGGCTGCGCGAGTGGCTGGGCTACGCGTGGGTGTGCCTGGCCGAGGAGCCGCCGTCCTTCGAGGAGACGGTCGTCGGCGCGGTCACCGAACGGCTCGGCGACGCGGACGCGGTGGGCCGCTACGGCGCCGAGTCGCTGGCCCTGGGCCACCGGGTCGGCTACGACGTGCGGGCCAACTGGAAGCTGATCGTCGAGAACTTCATGGAGTGCTACCACTGCGCGACGATCCACCCGGAACTCACCGACGTCCTCCCGGAGTTCGCGAACGGCTACGCGGCCCAGTACTTCGTCGGGCACGGCGCGGAGTTCGCGCCGGAGGCGCGGGGGTTCACAGTGGACGGCAGTGCGGGCTTCGGCCGGATCGACGGGGTCTCGGAGGAACAGGACCGGCGGTACTACGCGGTGACGATCCGGCCGCAGGTCTTCGTCAACCTCGTCCCCGACCACGTCATCCTGCACCGGATGTTCCCGCTGGCCGCCGACCGTACGCTCGTGGAGTGCGACTGGCTGTACGCGCCGGAGGTGGTCGCGGGCGGGCACGACGTGTCGAAGTCGGTCGAGCTGTTCCACCGCGTCAACGTCCAGGACTTCGCCGCCTGCGAGCGCACCCAGCCCGCGATGGACTCCCGGGCCTACCGGTCGGGCGGGGTGCTGGTGCCGGGCGAACACCACATCGGCGACTTCCACACGTGGGTCGCCGAGCGGGTGGCGGGCTCCGCCCCGGACGGACGGCCTCGAACCCCCGGAGGCGCGGGCTTCTGACGACCGGGAGCACGGGTATCCGACGATCGGGAGGCGACCACGCCGCCGCGACGGCGAGCAACCCCTCCGGCGGAGACCGTCGGGGCCGGTCTCCGCCGGAGCTGGCGGCTGGCGGCGGTCAGCCGGTGGCGACGGGATCGGGGCGGCGGTACATCCTCGTGGCCGTGATCTGCCCGTGTGTCTGCTCGCCGTCCTCCGGATTCACTGGCGGCAGGCCGGGCCGCAGGTGCTCCTCGACGCTGATGTACTTCAGGCCCGCCCGGAGGTCCGCGTCGTTCCGCAACCGGATGACCAGCGGGAACTCGGCGAGCGCGGTGGTGTCGAACAGGCCGGTGGTGTAGAGCAGCTGGACTCCGAGCGCGTCCGCGACGGCCCGCTGGAGCTCCAGCAGATACGTGGCGTTGGCGCGGCCGATCGGGTTGTCCAGGAACAGCGTGCCCGCGTGGCGGTGCTTGTCGCGCCCGCGGTCGTTGCTGCGCAGCGCGGCCATCGTGCAATACAGCGCGATGGCCGCGGTCAGCAGCTGGCCGCCGGAGAACACGTCGCCCATCTGCCCGACCGGCACCCGCTCGGCGCGCAGCACCGCGTCCGGCTTCAGGATCTCCACCGACACTCCCTTGGGGCTGAGCGCCGCCGCGACGCCGCGCAGCAGCAGCGACATGCCGTCCCTGCGCAGGTCGGAGTTCTTGCGCACGGCGGCGCGCGTCGCCTCGTCGATGACCTCGCCGAGGCGTTCGGCGAGCGTGGCCTGGTCGGGGTCGTCGAAGCGGATCCGCAGGAACTCCTGGCCGGACCACTCGCCGAGCCCTTCCGGCAGGCGGGAAAGCCGCTGCGCGGAGCGGAGCGTGGCCAGTGAGGACTCCACCAGGCCGCGCAGCCGGTCGACGATGCTGTCGCGGTTGCGCTCCAGCTGCTCCAACTCGTCGGTCAGAACGCGCAGTCGGGGCGCGAACGCCTCGGCCCACGCCGTCGCGTGCTCCGGGAGCGCGGCGGCGGGCAGCTCGCGGATCTGCTGGCGCGCGGGGGTGCGCACCTGCTCGTAACGGGTGGCGTTGGCATGGCGTACGAGGACGTCGCTCGCCTCGCGCACCGCGGCCTCTGCGGCCGACAGATCGCCCGCGCAGCCGCGCAGCGAACGGCGCGCCTCGGCGGCGGCCTGCCGCGCCTCCTCCAGCACGCCCGCGTACGGCTCGGGCTCCTCGCCCTCCTGGTCCGGCGCGCCGGACCCGTCCCGCAGCAGGTCGCGCAGGAGCGCGGCCAGTTCGTCGAAGGCGCCCGCCGCGTCCTCGGCCGCCCGGTGGGCGCGCAGCAGCTCGCCGTGCGCCGTGCGGGCGGCCTCCAACGCGTCGGTACGGGCGGCGAGTCCGGCCGTGGCGGTGCGCAGCAGCTCCTTGGCGTGCTCGGCGTCGGAGGGCACGAGCTCGTCCGGCAGGTCGGTGTGGGCGCCGCCGCCTTCGGGCGCGTACCGCTCGGCCTCGCCGCGCAGCCGGCCGAGCTGCTCGCTGGCCGCGGAGGCGCGGGACTCCAGCCTCTGGACGAGGGCTTCCGCGCGGGCCGCGGCCGCCTGGCGGGACGGCCCGTCGGCGCCTTCGGCGCCTTCGAGGAGCTGGCCGGCGCGGGTGCGGACCTTGTTGGTGAGCCGGTCGAGTTCGGCCAGTGCGGCGCTCTCGTCGCTCTCGGCCCTGGCCTGCTCGGCGCGCAGGTCGGCGCCGACGCCCACCTTCTCGTACAGCTGCGAGGCGGCGCGGTAGGCCTCGCGCAGCGCGGGCAGCGAAGCGGGCGCCGGGGGCGCGTCCTCGGCGAGGTCGTCGGGCGCGCCGGCGATCTCCGCGCGCTCGGCGCGCAGAGCGCGCGCGGTGCGGCGCGCGTCGTCGGCGGCGCGCTGGGCGGCACGGCGGTCCTCGTCCGCGGCGCGGGCGCGGGCCAGGCACGTGGTAGCCCGGGCCTCGGACTCGGCGGCCTCCTCGGCCAGTTCGCGCCGGCGCGCCTGCCAGGGGGCGCGCTCGCGCAGCCGGAAGGCGAGCCCGGCGAGCGCGTCGGCTCCACGGCGGGCTCGCTGCGCGGCCTCCTGCCGCTCATCGCGTACACGGGCGGTCTCGGCGGCGGCCTCCTCGGCCTCGGCGCGGGCGCCACGGGCCTCCGCCAGCTCGCGTTCGGCCCGCTCGGCCCGCTCCCGTGCCTGCTCGGCAGCGGCGGCCAGTTCGGCGAGCCGGCCGGGCGGGCAGCCGGTGCGCCACGAGGCGAGTCGGGCGGACAGCGCGCGGTCCTTGGCCAGGCGGCCGGCCAGCGCCCGGATCTCCTCGTCCCGCGCGGTCGCCCGGGCGCGCAGCGCCTGCCGCTCGTCGTCGGCCGCGTGCTCGTCGTGCATCGCCGGGTTCGGCGGTACGAGGAAGACGCCGCTGTCCTCGGCCGCGCCGGGCACCGGGGTGGGCGCGAGCAGCGCCGCCGCGGTGCCGACCGCGACGGTGGAACGCGGCAGCAGGGCGGCGGCGCCCAGGACNNGAACAACTGCCGCTCCGCGGCGGCGACCCCGTTTTCGAGCAGCCCCCGCAGCTCGTCGGCGCTCCGGTCCAACTCCTCAGGGAGGAGGGGGCCTTCGGAGGCGGGGCGGCCCGTGCTCGCACCGTCGGGTGCGCCGGCAACGGCCGCAGGGCCGCTCCCACCGGGGGGTGTGTGCCGACCGTCGCCGTCGCGGGCCGAGGCGGTGCTCGCGCCGTCCGCCGCGCCGACCCCGGGAGGCGCGCCCCGCCCGGCCGGGCTCCCGGCAACGCCGTCCTCCACTGCGCCGTCGTCCGTCATGGAGCCGCCGTCGGACCGCGAGCCCGCACCCGGCTCGCCAGCCGAGACGGTGTTCCGGTGCCCGCCCGCGCCTGCGATCGACGACAAGCCGCTTCCGCCCGAGGCCGCGCCCCGGCCGGCGCCGCCGTCGCCCACCTCGGCATCGCGCGCCTTGGAGCCGTCCCCGGGCCGCGAGCCCTCGCCCGGCTCGCCCGTCGGGACCTCGGCGTCGCCCCCTCCCGTCGGGGACGCGGGGTGCCCGGATGTCCCGGGCTCGGCCTTCGGACCCGGCCGCTCCGCCGACGCGTACGGACC
>NZ_LIQY01000401.1 GCF_001418495.1 Streptomyces pathocidini
CTTCGCGGCGGCCGCCGCGACAGCCGCGCGGACCGGCTCGGGCCGCAGGCCGGAGGCGAGGACTCTCATCACGACGCGGAACGGCGGCGCCGGGACTGCCGGGCTGAGGTTGACCAACACCTTCACCTCCCGTGCCGCGGTGAAGGTGCGGACCGCGGCGCCGGTGGTGGCGATGTATTCGTCCAGGTTCAGCCGGGTCGCCCGCCCGGCACTCGCGCTCGCGCCGGTGGAGACCACCTCGATGTAGGTGGGGGTGCAGTGTTGGGCGATGGTATGCAGGAGGGGGATCGCCGCCTGGCCGCCGCAGGTGATGAGGTTGATGTGGCGGTGCACTCGTGCAGCGCCACCGTTGACGGTCGGGACGACCATCGCGCCGACCCGACTGGGGGTCAGGTCCACCAGCTGCGCGCCGGTGTCCTTCAAATGGGCCCAGTGCTCGGCGTGGGAGGCGGCGTTCGAGGCGTCGAAGACGACGTCGAAGGGCCCGGCTTCCATCAGGGAGGCGATCCCACCGTCGGCGGTCGGGCACCCCATCTCCGCCGCCCTGCGCAGCCCCACGCTCTGTGGGGCCCGGCCCACGACGAGGCGGCAGGTAAGGGCCTTTGAGCGCTGGATCTTCTCTGCCAGGTCGATTCCGATGAGACCGGCGCCGAGCACCGCGGCGCTCGCTCGTCCTCTCGCAGCCATGAGTCGCCCTTCTACGTTGTCGTTGAGGAGTGATAGGAGGAGGGGCCTCGGGCGCGCGGCGCCGACGGCGGCACCCGTGCCTTCGCCTGTTGTCGGGTGGTTCAGCCGGCCCGGAGGCGGACGGGCGGCAGGTGCGCGGAGGCCAGGCGCACCTCGGTACCCGCGGTCAGGGGGAGGCTGGCGTGTACCGATCCGGCCAGGACCAGATCACCGGCCCGCAGCCAGTTGCCGAAGGTGCTCAGCCTGCGGGCCAGCCAGACCAGGGCGTTGAGCGGATCGCCGAGGACAGCTCGGCCTTCCCCCGCGGCCGCGGCCGCCCCGTCTACATGTACGAGCAGTTCTTCGGCGTGGAGGTCGAGGTCGTGGTCGAGCGGCACCGCCCGCCCCGTGACGACGCGGGCGCACGAAGCGTTGTCGGCCACGCTGTCCGCCAGGGCGATCTGCCAGCCCGTGAACCGCGTGTCGATGACTTCGAGGGCGAGGAACACCTCGGACACCGCGTCCCGGACCGTCTTCGCATCGAGGTCCGGGCCCTTCAGGTCCTGCCCGAGCCGGAAAGCGATCTCCGCCTCCACCCGCGGACTCATCAGCTCCCCGAGCGCTACCGTGCTCCCGCTCGGGATGACCATGTCCTCCAGCAGGACGCCGGAGTCCGGCTCCTCAACCCCCATTTGCTGCTGCATGGCCAGCGAGGTCGCCCCGACCTTGTGTCCCACGACCCGGGCACCGCCGGCCACCCGGCGAGCCACGCCCTCCGCCTGGATGAGGTACGCCTCCTCCAGCGACAGGCCCGGCCGCAGCACGGTCAGGGGAGCCACCGGCACGCGCAACCGCTCAGCGGCGAACAGACCCTCCGCCACCTCGGCCACCCAACTGGCGTGCTCATCCATCGAGTTCCTCCACAGGTCTGATTCAGGGGGGATCCGGCGCTCACGCCCGGAGGCCGCCGGGAGTACTACAGGCGTGGCGGTGCCACAGGCCTTGCGGGCCAGGGCGCATACCCGTCTCACGGACCGGGGCCGTGGTGCCCGGGGTCAGCTCTCGGGGCTGATGACCAGTCAACCCGGAGCGGCCCGGCGGCGGTACGGTGGCGGGCAGGCCAAGCGGTATATCGGGTATACAGGCAGGTACTCATGATCACGCGCACGCCGAACCACCAGCTCCGCCACCTCGTCGCCGAATCCGGCCTCACCTACGAGGCCGTGGCCAAGGCGGTCCGCGCCGTGGCAGCCGAATGCGGCGCCGCCTTACGGACCAACAAGTCCGCCATCGAGCACTGGATCGCCGGCGTCACCCCCCATGAGGAGACCGGCCGCTACCTCGCCGTCGCCCTCTCCAGACGCCTCGGCCGCCTCCTCACCCCCGCCGACCTCGGCCTACCCGCCGGCAGCCAGGAGGCGGATGACACCATCGGGCTGAACCTCAAGGGGGACCCCCTGGACGCCCTCATGCCGATGTGGAGGTACGAGTTGGACCGGCGTCGCTTCCTGTCGACCTCCGCCTACTCCGTGGCCGCCGCAGCCCTGCCGCTCGCCCACGCCCAGGAGATCGCCGACCGCACCACCGCCGCAGCCCGCACCGGCCACACCACCGGCATGGCAGACGTCGCCGCCGTCCGCGACATGATCCGCCTCTTCTCCGAAATGGACGAACGCCACGGCGGACAACACGGCCGCACCGCCCTGATCACCTACCTACGCGACGACCTCGCCCCGCTGTGCCGAGGCCGCTTCCGCACGGAGGAAGTCCGCCAGCAGATGCTCTCTGCCGCCAGCCGCGGCGTGCACCTCGCGGGCTGGAAGGCCTACGACGCAGGCCAACAAGGCCTCGCCCAGCGGTACTACCTCCAGTCCTACGCGCTCGCCATCGAATCCGGCATCACCGGCCACGACGGGTTCGTGATGCGCACGATGGCCATGCAGGGCCTCAAGCTCCACCACCCCCAACACTGCCAAGGCCTCGCCGAAACAGGCCTGAACCGCGCCAAGGGCAAAGTCGACGCCCCAACCGAGGCCCTGTTCCGTGTCGTTCACGCCCACACCCTGGCCAAGACCGGACAACCACACGCCGCCCTCACCGAAGCCGAGCACGCCCGCGCCCTCCTGGCCGCCGACCCCGGCGACGAACCAGCCTTCTGGGCCCTGACCTGGGGACCCCCAGCAGCATCGGTGTACTCGCGCACCGCCAAGGTCTACGAGACCTTGGGCGACCACCAGGCCGCTGCCCAGCAGTACGCCCACGCCGCCGCCTCCCGCCCCGCCCACACCTACGCCCGCATCGTCGCCCTCGACCTGGTAGCCGGCGCCGAAATGCAGATCAAGCGCGGCAGCATCGAAGAAGCCTGCGCCACCTGGAACCGGGCCATGGACCACATGGACGGCGTACGGTCCCACCGCACCCGCAAGGCCATCACCAGCATGCGCGCGGACCTCGCCCGCTTCCGGGCCCGCGGCCTGCGCTGCGCGGCCGAACTCGACGAACGCGCCCGCGACTTCCTCACCACCTGACACCGGCGCAGCCAACGTCGGGGCCCGCCGCACCAGGCCGCGCGTTCCAGTGGCCCGAGCGGCTCAGGCGCCGGGGTGGATCAGTGCCTCAGCGAACCGGCGGACGACCGGCCCTAGGTAGTCCACCTGCGGACCCGCGAGGTCCGACAAGTCGGCCGGAGAACGCACGAGAGCGACCTCCCTGAACTCGGGGTCACGCCCCCGCGTCTGCTCTGCGGAGACCAGAGCCGAAAACCGCTCGCGCAGCACCGACGCCGGGCGACTCGGGGCACGGTAGAAGACCCCGATGCTCCCGTTCCCGCCCCGCGTGACGACCCACAGGGTCAGGTCGTCCGGCGCGGTGTTGACTCCGGTCTCCTCGGCCAGCTCCCGAGCTGCGTGCCGCCGGAGCGCGGCTTCGTCCAGCACCTCACGGCCCTCCGGCGGCTCGACCGATCCGCCCGGCAGCTGCCAGCGGCCAGGAGCGGCGGTTGAAGCCGACATCTGCCCCACCAGCAGGGCGCCTTCATCTGTCGGCTGCACCACGGTGACGAACAGAGACGGCAACGCGGCCGCCCTGGCCTCGGGAACCCTCCGCAGGGCGTAGTGCCGGTAGGTGACCCCAGTCCAGGACAGCACCATGCACCCAGGTGCCTCCCAATCCAGCCTCGTACACGCCGCCACCGGCCCGTCAAAGAGACTCGGGTTGGCCTTCACCGCCTCATCCCACACACGGTTCATGGCCAACTCGTGCTCGGGCGACACCCGCGGCGCTACTGTGGGGACGAGGCGTAGGCGCCGCGCGTCCAGGAGTTCAACACCGACAGGGTGCGTCTGTGGCTCGGTCACCGACTCATCCTAGGACGCGCCCGCTCGGCCGCAACGACACCCGCACCCACCCCACACGACAACGTCGGCCTTCAAGACCACAACCAGGTCTTGAAGGCCGACGTCACGTCACACGAGCCCCGAATTAACCAACAGTGTCCCGCACCGGTGCCAGGGGCTCGTCCGTCAGCTCGCGCCGTCACCTCACGCCGTGACCGACGCCCGTACCTCCCGGGCGGCCGCCGTCAGGTTCTCCAGCGCCGCCCGGACCTCCTCCGGAGTACGGGTCTTCAGCCCGCAGTCCGGGTTGGCCCACAGCCGCTCCGGTGGCACCGCCCGCAGCGCCCGGCGCAGCAGGCCCGTGATCTCCTCGGCCGATGGGACGCGCGGGGAGTGGATGTCGTACACGCCGGGCCCGACCTCGCGCGGGTAGCCGGCCGCGGCCAGCTCGTCCGCGATGGCCATCCGGGAGCGGGCCGCCTCCAGGCTGATCACGTCCGCGTCCAGGGCCTCGATCGCGGAGAGGATCTCGCCGAACTCCGCGTAGCACATGTGCGTGTGCACCTGGGTGTCCGCGCGCACGCCCGAAGTGGCCAGCCGGAACGCCTCGGTGGCCCACTCCAGGTACGCGGGCCGGGCCGCGCGCCGCAGCGGCAGCAGCTCGCGCAGCGCGGGCTCGTCCACCTGCACCACCGCCGTACCCGCCGCCTCCAGGTCGGCGATCTCGTCCCGCAGTGCGAGCGCCACCTGGCGGGCGGTGTCGGCGAGCGGCTGGTCGTCGCGGACGAAGGACCAGGCGAGCATCGTGACGGGCCCGGTGAGCATGCCCTTGACCGGGCGCTCCGTCAGGGACTGGGCGTAGCCCGTCCACTCCAGCGTCATCGGCGCGGGCCTGGACACGTCCCCGGCGAGGATCGGCGGGCGGACGTAGCGGGTGCCGTAGGACTGGACCCAGCCGTGCCGGGTGGCCAGGAAGCCGTTCAGCCGCTCGGCGAAGAACTGCACCATGTCGTTGCGTTCGGGTTCGCCGTGCACCAGCACGTCGAGGCCCGCCTTCTCCTGGTAGGCGATCACCTCCCGGATCTCCCGCTCGATCCGCTCCCGGTAGGCGCCCTCGGCGATCCGCCCGCTGCGCAGCCCCGCCCGGGCGGCCCGCAACTCGGCGGTCTGCGGGAAGGAGCCGATGGTGGTCGTGGGCAGCAACGGCAGCCCCAGCCGGGCGCGTTGGGCCGCGGCCCGCTCCTCGTACGGCTGCGGGCGCCGGGTCTCCGACTCGCCGAGGGCCGCGCAGCGCTCCCGTACGGCGGTGTCGCGGGCCAGTGCCGAACCGGCGCGGGAGGCGAGCGCGGCGCGGGCCGCGGACAGCTGCGGGGCCACCGCGTCCCGGCCCTCGGCCAGGGCCCGGGCCAGCACCGAGACCTCGGCCGTCTTCTGGCGGGCGAAGGACAGCCAGCGGGCGATCTGCGGGTCCGACTCCCGCTCGGCGGCGGCGTCCAGGGGCACGTGCAGCAGCGAGCAGGAGGGCGCCGCGTCGACGCGCCCGGCGAGGCCGAGCAGGGTCGCGAGGGTGGAGAGCGCCCTCTCCAGGTCGGCGGCCCAGACGTTGCGGCCGTCGACCACGCCCGCGACCAGGCGGCGGCCCGGGAGGCCGCCGATCGCGGCGAGGGCGTCCAGGTTCGCGGCGGCGGGCCCGGTGAAGTCCAGGGCCAGGCCCTCGACGGGGGAGTCGGCGAGGACCGGCAGCGCCTCGCCGAGTGCGTCGAAGTACGAGGCGACGAGCAGCCTGGGCCGGTCATCCACGGCGCACAGCTCCCGGTAGGCACGGGCCGTGGCGCCGAGCACCGCGCCCGGCTGGTCCTGCACGAGCACCGGCTCGTCCAGCTGCACCCACTCGGCTCCGGCCGCGCGCAACTCCGCGAGCAGGGACGCGTACACCGGGAGCAGCCGGTCCAGCAGCGTCAGCGGCTGGAAGCCGGGGGCGGCGTGCGGTGCGGGCTTGGCCAGCAGCAGGAAGCTGACCGGCCCGAGGAGCACCGGCCGGGCCCGCTCGAAGCCGTCCGCCCGCGCCTCCTCGAACTCGGCGACCTGCTTGCGCGGGTCGGCGGCGAAGGCGGTGTCCTGGTCCAACTCGGGCACGAGGTAGTGGTAGTTGGTGTCGAACCACTTGGTCATCTCCAGCGGCTGGACGTCCGCCGTGCCACGGGCCATGGCGAAGTAGGTGTCCAGCTCGCCGAGACCGGCGTTCCGGTGCCGGGGCGGGACGGCGCCCACCGCCCAGGCGGTGTCCAGCACGTGGTCGTAGAGCGAGAAGTCGCCGGTGGGGATCTCGTCGATGCCCGCGGCGCGCAGTTCGCGCCGGGCGCCCGCCCGCAACGCGGCGGCGGTGCGCAGCAGTTCGTCCTGGTCGAGGCGGCCGGACCAGTAGCCCTCGACGGCCTTCTTCAGCTCCCGGTCGGGGCCCTGCCGCGGATAGCCGTGCAGGGTGGCGAGGACCCGCGCACTCGGTGAATCGGTCACGGAACTCTCCTTCGCGAGTTCGGCGTCGACCTCGGGAAGGCAGGACAGACCGGCAGGAACAGCACCTGCCGCCGCCGACCCGCCCTCGAGGTCCCGGTTGGCCGTGCCCCGGCCGGGGCAC
>NZ_LIQY01000402.1 GCF_001418495.1 Streptomyces pathocidini
CCGTCGACGCCCGCACCCGCGCTGCCCTCACCGTCGGCTCCTCCGCCGTCGACGCCCTCGGCAGTCCGCCGCGCCCAGGCGGAGAGGGCGCGGGCGTCGATCCCGTACGGCGTGCGGTCCGCATAGGGCTGGATGGCCTCGGCAGCCCGCAGCAGCAGCGCCCGAGCACCCCGCGGGTTGCCGCGCGCGGCATGGGTCACCCCGACGGCCAGCTGCGCGAGGCCCTTCCACAGACCGCGCTCTCCCGGCTCCCCCGTGGACTTCCACGCGTCCTCGAACACCTCGTGCGCATGGAACGGCCTGCCGTCGTCGAGCAGCCGCTGAGCCTCCCGGAGCGTCTCGCCCGGCGCCCGCACGACCCCTTCTGGCTGCCGCTCGACTCCCGGCGCCCCATAGGGCAGCGGCCGCCCCAACCCGTCCCGGGGCCGCCCGCTGCGAGCCCGCCCCTCCTCGTCACGGTCCCGGGATCCCATAGCACTCACCCCTCCATAGTGCGGGCCCGCGACGCCCAGCGCCCCGCCCCGTACGCGACCGTCACCGGTGCGTGGTCGCTCCACCGCAGGTCGTACCGCTCGGCCCGCTCCACGAGCGCCTTCACCGCTCGCGCCGCGAGGCCGGCCGTCGCCATCTGGTAGTCGATCCGCCAGCCGCTGTCGTTGTCGAAGGCCTTGCCCCGGTAGGACCACCATGAGTACGGCCCGTCGACGTCCGGGGTCAACTCCCGCACCACGTCCACGTATCCGCCCTCCCCCGCGTCCAGGACCCGCGTCAGCCAGGCGCGCTCCTCCGGAAGGAACCCCGCGTTCTTCCGGTTCGCCTTCCAGTTCTTCAGATCCGCCTCGCGGTGGGCGATGTTCCAGTCACCGCAGACGAGCACCTCGCGCCCGCCGGCCGCCGCCCGCTCCCGCAGCTCCTTCAGATACGGCAGGAACTCGCCCATGAAGCGCTCCTTCTCGTCCTGCCGCTCGGTGCCGACCTCGCCCGAGGGCAGATAGAGGCTGGCGACGGTCACCCCTGGAAGGTCGACCTCCATATACCGCCCGCTCCCGTCGAACTCCGAGGACCCGAAGCCCACTTGGACCCGATCTGGCGCACGCCGCGTGTACACCGAGACCCCCGCGCGCCCCTTCGCCTCCGCCGGCGCGTGGACCGTGTGCCAGCCGGCCGGCTCGCGCACCTCCTCCGGCAGCTGCCCGGGCTCGGCCCGCACCTCCTGGAGGCACACGACATCGGCGCCGGTGCCCGCCAGCCACTCCACGAACCCCTTCTTGGCAGCGGCCCGCAGCCCGTTCACATTCACAGTCGTCACAGTCAGCACCCGGGCACCCTACGGCAGCCCACCGACAACACCCGCCGCCCGCGATCCCCGCCCGCACCTCCGTACGATTACGCCCATGCAGATCCGTGCCACCCCCTTCGACCACCCCGACGCCGTAAAGCTCAACGACGCCGTGCAGCTGGAATACCAGCGGCGCTACGACGGCGAGGGCGACATCACCCCGCTCGACGCGTCCATGTTCACGCCGCCGAACGGCCTGTACCTCATCGCGTACGACGAGGGGAACCGCCCCGTGGCCACCGGCGGCTGGCGCGCCCATGAAGAGGCGGAGCTCGGCTACTCCGAGGGGGACGCGGAGATCAAGCGCATGTACGTGATCCCCGAGGCCCGCGGCCTGGGCCTGGCCCGCCGCATACTGGCCGAGCTGGAGGCCGGCGCGCGGGAGGCGGGCCGCGCCCGCATGGTCCTGGAGACCGGCACCAAGCAGCCGGAGGCCATCGCCCTCTACACCTCCAGCGGCTACACCCCGTGCGAGCGCTTCGGCCACTTCCGCGAGTACGAGGACAGCCGCTGCTTCGCCAAACCGCTGAACGGCGCCCTCCGGCCCGGCCTCTGAGCGGCGCCCGACCGAGCGCCCGCCCCGGCTCCCGACCGATCAGTGGGCGGGCGACCCGATCAGTGGGCGGGGGACCCGCCGCCGCCCCGGTAGGCCTCCAGCAGCCACAGCCACACCTCGCTGATCGTCGGGTACGACGGCACGGCATGGCACAGCCGCGCCATCGGCACCTCCCCGACCACCGCGACGGTCGCCGACTGCAGCAGCTCGGCCACCCCGGGCCCGACGAACGTCGCGCCCACCAGATGCCCCCGGTCCTCGTCCACGACCAACCGGGCCCGGCCCCGGTAGCCGTCCGCGAACAGCGACGCGCCCGCGACCTGCCCCATGTCGTAGTCGACCACCCGCGTCCGCCGCCCCTGCCGCTCCGCCTCCGCGGCCGTCAGGCCCACCGAGGCGATCTCCGGCACGGTGAACACCACCTGCGGTACGGCCTCCGAGTCGGCCGTCGCCACATGCGCGCCCCAGGGCCGCGTGTCCAACCGGCCCTCCCCACGCGCACGTGCGGCGATCACGTCGCCCGCGATCCGGGCCTGGTACTTGCCCTGGTGGGTCAGGAGCGCCCGGTGGTTGGCGTCCCCCACCGCATACAGCCAGCCGTCCCCGACCGCCGTGACCCGGCAGCTGTCGTCCACCGCCAGCCAGGAGCCCGGCTCCAGGCCGACCGTCTCCAGGCCCAGGTCGTCGGTGCGCGGCGCCCGCCCGGTCGCGAACAGCACCTGATCGGCCTCCAGCCGCTCACCACCGTCGAGTACGAGGGCCACCGCCCCGCCGTCCCCGCCCGCACGCCGCACCTCCGCGACCGACGTGCCCGTACGGATCTCCACCCCCGCGTCCTTCAGCGCCGCCGCGACGATCTCGCCCGCGAACGGCTCCATCTTCGGCAGCAGACCGTCACCGCGGACCAGCAGGGTGACCGAGGAGCCGAGCGCCTGCCAGGCCGTGGCCATCTCGACGCCGACGACCCCGCCGCCCACGACGGCCAGCCGCCCG
>NZ_LIQY01000403.1 GCF_001418495.1 Streptomyces pathocidini
GGTGGAGGGTGGGCTGACCCTCGTGGTGAGGGACGGACCGGGGGACGTTCTCGTGTGCGAGGCGCGGCTCGGCCTCGTACAGCCCCTGCCGAGGAGCGATCGCGATGACCATGCAGCAGCACTCCGCCTACGTCAGCGTCCACCTCACCGACTGCTCCCCGCTGGACGCCGACGCCGTCTTCGACATCCTCGCCGCCGCCTTCCCCGCGGACGTCGACCGTGAGACGGCGACGCACTGCGAGCAACTGCCCGATGTGGCCAATCCGATGGTGTGGATCAGGACGTACGACGTACGGACCGCCGGGCGGGCGCCGAAGCCGGTGTCGTTGCACGGCGAGGTCACGGCCGACCTCTTCGGCTGCCACCGGCCCGTACGGGAGTTGGAGGCCGTTCTCTCGCGGGCCTTCAGCACCGTGGAGGAGGGGCACGTCGTCCCCGGCGACCAGGAGGTCCAGGTCCGGCTGGGGCTGACCAGCCGGGTTCCGGTGCCGTCGTAGGACAGGCCCTCGTGGTGTGGCCTGTCTCTTGAGTCGGCCCCTGGACAGTCGTTCGCTCCGGCGGAAGGGTGGAGTCCGCGCGTGGCCGAGGCCGCGCGCGGACCGTCTTTACCCACGGCACCAGGGAAGGCAGCACGCATGCAGACTCGCCGTATCGGCAACGTCGAGGTCAGCGCGATCGGACTCGGGGCCATGCCCATGTCGATCGAGGGGCGGCCCGACGAGGCCCGCTCGATCGCCACGATCCACGCCGCGCTCGACGCCGGGGCGACCCTGATCGACACCGCCGACGCGTACCACCTCAAGGCGGGCGAGGTCGGCCACAACGAGACGCTGATCGCCAAGGCGCTCTCCACCCACGAGCGCGGCGCGGACGTGCTCGTCGCCACCAAGGGCGGCCATCTGCGCCCCGGCGACGGCAGTTGGACGCAGGACGGCCGGCCGGAGTACCTGAAGCGGGCCTGCGAGGCCTCGCTCGAGCGGCTCGGGGTCGAGGCGATCGGCCTCTACCAGTTCCACCGGCCCGACCCGCGCGTCCCGTACGAGGACTCCCTTGGCTCGATCCGCGACCTTCTCGACGAGGGAAAGATCCGGATGGCCGGCATCTCGAATGCCGACCCCGAGCAGATCCGGCTCGCCGGCGAACTCCTCGGCGGGCGACTGGTGTCGGTGCAGAACCAGTTCTCGCCCGCATTCCGGTCCAGCGAGCCGGAGCTGCACCTGTGCGACGAACTGGGCATCGCGTTCCTGCCGTGGAGCCCGCTCGGCGGGATCGCGCGGGCGGGTGAACTCGGCTCCTCCTACGCGCCGTTCGCCCGCGTCGCGGCGGCGCACGGGGTCAGCCCGCAGCGGGTGTGCCTGGCGTGGATGCTTGCCAAGTCGCCCGTGGTGATTCCTATCCCGGGCTCCAGTCGGCCGGAGACCGTCCAGGACTCCCTGGCGGCCACCGAACTCACCCTCGGCGCTGACGAGACCGCGGCGCTCGACGCGGCGCTCGACGCCGTCTGAGAGTGCGCCGGCCCGTCCGGCTGAGGCCACCGTGTCCTCAAACGCCGGACGGGCTGGGATCGGCCCGGGGCTCAGCCCGAAGGGTCAGTCCCGGGCTCAGGCCGAAGGATCGACCCCCGGCTCAGCCCAAGGGCCAGTCCCGGGCTAAGCCCAAAGGGGCTGGCAGGCTCAGGCCCGAGCCTCGACCCCCGGGCTCAGTCCAAAGGGTCGGCAGGCTCAGGTTCGGGACTCGACCGCCATGTCAGTCGCGGCCCGTGCCCCGGTACAGGTCCAGTTCGCCGTCCAACTCCACCGCCAGGACCGTCGCGTACGCGTCCACCGCGTCGCCCTCCGGCGCGTCGATCCACAGCACGCCCGGGACGTCCCCGAGGCCGCCGATCGTGCGGTGGGCCAGCTCCCGGCCCGTGCCCAGCTCCGTCACCCTGCGCACGGAGTTCCGCAGCCCGCGTACGGCGACCGACTCGCGCGGGGTGTCGAAGCAGATCAGGTAGAGCGTGCGGCGGTCGGCGGAGAGGGTGCTCGGGCCGTAGTGGTGCCCGGCCGGGAGGCCCGCCGCCGTGCCGTACACGGCGGGCTCGTTGCGGCGGATCCAGTCGCCCAGACCCTCCAGGCGCGAGGCCTGCTCGGGCGTGATCGTGCCGTCCTCCTTCGGGCCCACGTCCAGGAGCAGGTTGCCGCCCATGGCGATGGTCTCGGTGAAGTAGCGGACCAGCTGGCGTATGGACTTGTGGTTGTCGTCCTTGTGCTGGTAGCCCCACGAGTCGTTGACCGTCAGGCACAGCTCCCAGGGGCCGTCGGGCGCCTCGATCGGCACGCCCTGCTCCGGGGTCGCGTAGTCGCCGTAGCTGAGCATGCGGGCGTTGAGGACGGTCCGCGGGTTGCCGGCGAGGATCTGCTCGGACAGCTCCCGCATCCGCCACTGCTCCTCGCTGCGCTCCCACTCGCCGTCGAACCACAGCAGGTCGGGGCGGAAGTTCTCCACCAACTCGCGGACCTGGCCGTCGCGGTAGGCGAGGAAGCGCTCCCAGGCGGCGGGGTCCTCGTTGCCGCGGCCGGGCGAGCAGTACGGGTTGGTGGCCACCTCCTCGTTCGGCGGCTCGGGGTGCACCACGCTGGGGTAGTCGGGGTGGTTCCAGTCGGAGTGCGAGTAGTAGAGGCCGACCTTCAGCCCCTGTTCACGCAGGGCCTCGGCGTACGGGCCGATCAGGTCGCGGCCGGCGGGGGTGCGCTTGACCACCGACAGGTCGCCGAGCGCGGTGTCCCACAGGGCCACGCCGTCGTGGTGCCGGGCGGTGAGCACCGCGTACTTGGCGCCGGCGCGCCGGAACAGCTCGGCCCAGGCGGTGGGGTCGTAGCGGGAGGCGGTGAAGCCGTCGAGCTGCCGCATGTACTGCTCGTGGGGGACCGACCCGTTGTAGAAGGACCAGGACTCGGGAACGCCGTCGACGGCGTAGATCCCGTAGTGGAGGAAGATGCCGAGCTTGGCGTCGGCGAACCAGGGCTGCATCGGCATGGTGCACGTCCTTGCGTGGGAGTCGGAGCGGGACCCGGATGGTTCCGGATGGGTTCCGGCGCAGTGTAGTCAGCGTGCGTGGGGCTTGAACACGCTTTCTTGAGGGTGGTTTCGGAGGGCTGAATTCCGGGGTGAGGTGGGGGATTTCGTGGTGGTTTGGCCGTCGAGAAAACGCTTGCTTTCGGTGTTGCGCGTCAACGTGATTAACCGCCCACTCGATGGGGTGAAAGACATATGACCCATAACCCATTCGGCCCACCGTGCGTTGTCCTCGGTACGGGACGTGGGTCCCGCGAGACGAGCCGAAAGGCAGGAACAAGATGAGACGCATTGCCAGAAAGGGCCTGGTTACCGCCATGGCCACGGGTGGGGTTCTGGCCGCCGCCGCGGGGTACGCGCACGCGGACTCCGGCGCGCAGGGCGCCGCCGTCGGGTCGCCTGGGCTGCTGTCCGGCAACGCGGTGCAGGCGCCGGTCCACGTACCGGTCAACGTGTGCGGGAACGCCGTCAGCGTCGTCGGACTGCTCAACTCCGTCGCGGGCAATGACTGCGCCAACTCGGGTGGCAGCGGGCCCGGGACGCCCGGGGGTTCCTCCGCCCGCGGCGAGGCCGAGGGCTCGCCCGGCGTCGCCTCGGGCAACAGCGTGCAGCTGCCGGTCGACGTTCCCGTCAACGTCACCGGGAACACGGTGAACGTCGTCGGCGTCGGCAACGAGGCCGCCGGCAACTCCTCCTCCAACGGCTCCCCGGAGCAGCCTGAGTCGCGGGTGCCGGAGCCGCCGAAGACGGCGCCCAAGCCGCCGAAGGTCACGCCTGAGCCGGCGGGGCGCGGGCCTCGGGCCGTGCGGCCGCAGACCGTTGAGAGTCTGGCGCGGACCGGTTCTGATGGGGACATGCTGGAGCTCTTCGTTCCTGCGAGTGCCGGGTTGTTGCTGGGTGGTGGTTTGTTGTACCGGCGGTTCCGGCCGGGGCGGTTGTCGTAGGGCGTTCAGGGGCGGGGCCGGTGGTTGGGCGGCTGGCCGTGGGGCCTGCGGTGGCCTTTCCCCTGACCCGCACCTTCCCGAAACTGGGGCTCCGCCCCAGACC
>NZ_LIQY01000404.1 GCF_001418495.1 Streptomyces pathocidini
CGCCCACCCGCCGCACCCGGCGACCGGCGCGGTCCTCCGGCCCGTACGGTCCGTCGACGGCCACGCCCTGCTGAAGGTGGCGGCGCCCCGCCACCAGGCCGAGCTGACCGGCCTCGACCTGCGCTGGGACCGGATCACCGTCCACGGGCGGCTGGTCGGCGGCCCACCCCCGCGGGTCCCGTACGCCGCCGAGGCCGTGCGCCGCCAGAAGGGCGCCTCCGGCCGTACGGTGGCCGCCGCCCCCGCATGGGACGGCGGAGCCTTCACCTTCGACCTGCCGCTGGCCGCCATGGCCGCGGGCGAGCGCGGCCAGCGCACCTGGGACGTCCAGCTGCGGTCGGGGCGCAGCCGGCTCAGAGTCGGCCGGCGGCTCACCGACATCCGCAGCCCCAAGCGGGTGTTCCGCACCCCCTACCGCGTCGTCGCCCTCGACGGCGGCGAACTGCTGCGCGTACACGCCCACTTCACCCCGGCCGGCGCACTCTCGGTGACCTGCGCCGCCGTCGCCGACACCGCACGCACCACCCCCGCCGCCGCGGCCGCCACGGCCGGCCGGACCGGAACCGACGAGGACGCATGAAGATCACCTACCTGCTCACCTGGGCCGACGAGATGGGCGGCACCGAGATGGCCGTCTACACCCAGGCCGCCCACCTCGCGCCGCGCCACGACGTCGAGGTGCTCAGCGTCTTCAAGACCCGGGCCGAGCCCTTCTTCGACGCCGCCCGGAGCATCAAGCGGCGCTATCTGGTCGACCGCACCGGACCCCACGAGCGCCCGGTCCGCCCCAGCTCCCTCGACGAGGCCGCCTGCCGCACCCTCGCCGCGCTCCCCAGCGAGATCGTCGACCCGCGCTGGGAGTCCACCTTCGACCGGCTCTCGGACATCGAACTGACCGCCGCGCTCGGCTCGCTGGACTCCGACGTCCTGGTCACCACCACGCCCGCGCTGATGGTCGCGGCCGCCGAGCTGGCCCCCGCCCGCACCGTGACCGTCCACCAGGAGCACCGCATCTCGGAGCTGCGCGGCAGCAGCGGCGAGCCGCTGCTGGTCAACGCCCCGCGGATCGACGCCCTGGTCTCGCTGACCGAACGCACCAACGACTGGTTCGCGGACTCCCTCGGCGCCGCCGCGCCCGAACTGGCCGCGATACCCAACGCCGTACCCGAAGGTTTCCGGCCGCGCTCCGACGGCGGGAGCCGCACCATCGTCATGGCCGCCCGGATGACCCCGGAGAAGCGGCTCGACCACGCCATCCACGCGTTCGGGCAGACCGCCGCCGACCACCCCGACTGGCGGCTGCGGATCTTCGGAGCCGGGCCGCAGGAGGCCGCGCTGCGCCGCCTCGTCGACGGGCTCGGCCTGCACGACCGGGTCGAACTCCCCGGCCCCTCCGCGCGGATGGAGGAGGAGTGGGCCAAGGCGAGCCTGTGCCTGCTGACCGCCCGCATCGAGGCCTTCGGGCTCACCCTGCTGGAGGCCTTCGCGGCCGGCGTGCCCGTGGTGGCGTATGACGTCCCCACCGGCCCTGCCGAGATCGTCCGCCACGCCACCGACGGCCTGCTCGTCCCGGCCGGCGACATCGACTCGCTCGCCGTCGCCATGGACAAGCTGATGAGCGACGACGAGACCCGGCTGGCCTACGGCAGGGCCGCCCGGCAGGACGTCTACGAGCGCTTCGGGCAGCAGCGGATCGCCGCCCAGTGGGAGGAGCTGTTCTCCCGGCTGGTCGCCCGCCGCGACTCCCCCGAGCGACTGGCCGCGCGCGCCGACCGGACGGCGCTGCGCATCGCCGCGGGCGGCACCCGCAACTTCAACGCCGCCGCGCCCGCCACCTCACTGCCCAACTCCACCGCCGAGCAGAAGGCGCGGGAGGTGCTGCTCCAGGCCCAGGACCGCACGGGCACGCTGATCCGCTCGGCCGGCCGCCTGGCCGAGCTGCGCGACGACCTCACCGCCCACCGCATGGCCGACCTCAACCTGGAGATCACGGCCGGGGCGCTGGAGTCCGGCGGCGTCCCCTACCTCCTGCTCGGCGACACCGGCGTGGGCCACCGCATCGCCGTCCCCGTCGGCCACCGCGCCGCCGCGTGCGAGGCCCTGGCCTCCGCCCTCCACGGCGACCCGGTCTACGCCGAACTGATCCGCCCCCACAC
>NZ_LIQY01000405.1 GCF_001418495.1 Streptomyces pathocidini
GTCTTCCCGGCGCCGTTGGGCCCCACGAGCCCGATGAACCGCCCGGCGGGCAGCTCAAGATCGACCCCGGCGACGGCGACCTGCTCCCCGAACCGCTTCCACAGCCCCTGGACCCGCACCGCGGGCCCCACCCCCGCGCCCGCGTCCGTCTCCCCGCTCCCGGGCGCTCCGGTCTCGGTCTTCCCGATCCCGGGTTCCCGCGTCCCGGGCTCCCCGATCAGGGTCTCTCGGGTCCCGGTCTCCCCAGCCCCGGTCTCCCCGCTCTGCCGCTCCGGCTCCAGTCCCACGTGCAACGCCCTCCGCCGCTTCCCGGCCGGGCGCCCCCGCGACGCCCGAATCCCTGGCCAACGATACGTGCACGTCTCAAAGGGCCCGCAGTCCGGCGGAAGGGGTCTCGGGGCTGCCGCGAAAGGTCTCGGGCCTCGGTGCGTCTCGGCGCAAGGGGTCTCGGGCCTGGGATCTCGGTACGGGGGGTCTCGGGCTGCGGCGCAAAGGGGTAGGAGGGCTTGCCGACCCAGCGGAGTCCAGTGGGGAGTTCAGCGGGGCAGCGGGAGTCCAGGGGGGCCGCTGAGCCCCCTGAACCACCTGGTGAGCCCCCTCGACCACATCGCGGACGCGCTAGCGCACGCTCTCGCGTCCGCAGGCGTATGCCAGTGGGCTGATCAGCTCCTCCACGTCCGGGAGCCAGCGGTTCGAGTCCGTGGGCTGGCGGGCCCACTGGGCCGAGCCGATACGGCTCGCCGCGCCCGGCGTGCCGTACCGCGTGGGCGGCGCCGGTACGAGGTCGCCCTCGCCCCGGACCGACAGGTCCAGCGAGCTGGCCGACCACCCCAACTTCCGTACCAGGCCGGGGACTTTGGCCCCCGCACCCGGCTGGACGAAGAACAGCATCCGCCGGTCCGGCGTGGACACGATCGGCCCGAGCGGCGCCTCCATCCGCTCCATCCGCGCCAGCGCCAGGCACCCCGCCGACTCCGGCACGTCCAGCGCATCGAACGACCGCCCCGTCGGCAGCAGGATCGACGCCTTCGGCTGCTTCGACCACAGGCGGCGGGCCACCACCGCGCTGCCCGTGGCCTGCGTCGACCAGTCCTTGCGGGCCGGATGCGCCCCGGGCGCAGGGCAGTCGGCGCCCGATCCGCACGAGCAGCGCTCGGCGGCGCCACTCCCGCCGTGCCCCTCGACCTGCTCCAGCCATGTGCCGGGCAGTACGTCCCAGTGCCTCTCCTCCGCGTAGCGGGCGGCGATGTCGGCGAGCGGTTCGGTGCGCTGCCGGGGGATCCTCGAGGTCGTCGTGGGGCTGCCGGTCTCTTTCACGTTCATCACAACTTCTATTGTGACCAAGGGTTATGACCTCCGAGCGCACTGTGGACGGCGTAACGCTCTGTCATGAGGGGCGCACGGAAGCATGGGCGGGGGCGCGCGGTCGAAATGTCCGCCGGGGCGGGTAACCCCCCGCAGGGAGGCGGTGTTGTGGATCCCGGGCATATGCGGGTATCAAGTATTCACGGGGAGTAGCGGAATAGAGACGGAAAGTAATCGACTGAGGGGGGTCATCATGGCCGCCAGACCACTCGTAGCGCGCCAGCCCAACGAACGACTCCAGGCGCTGATCCAGGAGGCCGGCTGCTCCAACGCCGGACTGGCCCGCAGGGTCAACGTGTGCGGCGCGGAACACGGCCTCGACCTGCGGTACGACAAGACATCCGTGGCCCGCTGGCTGCGAGGCCAGCAGCCCAGGGGACGCGCCCCCGCGATCATCGCCGAGG
>NZ_LIQY01000406.1 GCF_001418495.1 Streptomyces pathocidini
CTCCCGCCCCCCGCTACCGGTGGGGGCCACTCGCCGCGTACCCAGGAGCCCGTCCCCGGAAGGCGGCGGCGCACACCCGTGCTCGCCCTGTGCGCCCTCCCCGTCGTCGCGCTCCTCGCCGTTGCCGCGCTCGTCCCGCTGCCGTTCTCGATCGCGCAGCCGGGGATGACCGCGGACGTGCTGGGGTCCAACAGGGGGGTCCCGGTGATCACCATCGAGGGCGCGGAGAGCCGCCGGACCTCGGGGCAGCTGCGGATGACGACCATCGCCGCGACCGGGCCGGATGCCGAGGTCGGCCTCGGGGACCTGCTCGGCGCCTGGTTCGCCACCGACCGCGCCGTGCTCCCGCGCGAGTCGGTCTACCCGGTGGGGGACACCACCAAGGAGATCGAGCGGCACAACACCCAGGAGTTCGAGAAGTCCCAGGACGCCGCCTCCCAGGCGGCGCTGCGCTATCTGCGCCGCTCGCCCGAGTCCGTACGCGTGGGACTGCGGCTCGCCGACGTCGGCGGGCCCAGCGCCGGGCTGATGTTCTCGCTCGGCGTGGTCGACAAGCTCGACGGGAACGGTGGCGGCGGCGACCTGACCGGCGGCCGCAGGATCGCGGGCACCGGCACCATCACCCCCGACGGCAAGGTGGGCGCCGTGGGCGGCGTGCCGCTGAAGACCCAGGCGGCGAAGCGCGACGGCGCGTCCGTCTTCCTCGTGCCGAAGGCCGAGTGCGGGGACGCGCGAGCCGAGCTGCCGAAGGGTCTGCGGCTGATCCCCGTCACGACCCTCACCGGTGCGGTGGACGCGCTCAAGGCCCTGGAGTCGGGCGGCAAGGTGCCCAGCTGCTGAGGTCGACTCGCCTCTGGGGCCGACCCCTCTGAGACCGACTCCCTCGGGCCCGACTCCCCTCCAGGGCCGACTCCCCTCCAGGTCCGACTCCCCTCCGGGGTGGTCGACCCCCCTCTGGGCGCAGGGGACTTCAGCCGGACTTGATGAAGCCCTCCTGGATCAGCCACTGCTTCGCCACCGCGTGCGGATCCTCTCCGCCCACGTCCACCTTCGCGTTCAGCTTCTGCGCCGTCTGGGTGGTCAGCTTCCGGCTGATCGGGTCCAGGATCCGGGCGATGGCCGGGTGCTTGTCGAAGGCCTTGGTGTTGATCTCGGGCGCCGCGTTGTAGTTGGGGAAGAAGTCCTTGTTGTCCGCGAGCACCTTCAGGTCCAGCTCGGCGATGCGGCCGTCGGTGGTGAACACCTCGCCGAGGGTGCAGGCGGAGCCCTTGGCGAGCTGGGTGTAGATGATGCCGCTGTCCATCTTCCGGATGTTGCCGGGCGGGAAGGCGAACCCGTACGCCTTCTCCAGACCCGGCAGCCCGTCGTCGCGGGCCGCGAACTCGCTCTCCACGCACAGCGTGCCCGCCGACGGGTTCTCCTTCACCAGCCGGGCCACGTCGGAGAGGTCGTTCAAGCCGTACTTCTCCGCGTTCGCCCGGTTCGCGGCCAGCGCGTAGGTGTTGTCCAGCGGGGCGGCCGGAAGCCAGGTGATCCCGTTGGCCCGGTCGGCGTCGCGTACGGCCTTCCACTGCTCGTACGGGTCCGCGATCGGTTTCGTGTTGCCGAGGTGGGTGATCCAGGCGGTGCCCGTGTACTCGTACATCCCGTCCGCCGCCCCGGTCTTGACCGCCTCGCGGGCGCCGAACGAACCCTGGATGCTGGTGCGGTCCAGCACGTCCGCGCCCGCCGCCTTGAACGCCAGGCCCATGATCTGGCCGAGGATGATCTGCTCGGTGAACTGCTTGGAGGTGACGGTGAGCCGGGCGCCCGCCAGCGGCCGCCCCTGCCCGATCGAGCCGGGCCGCACCGTGTCCACCATCGGGCTGCCGCTGGTCAGCCCGCACCCGGCGAGCGCGGCGCAGGACAGGAGCAGTGTGCCCGCGACCCGTACCCGGCGCCGCACGCCCCTCACACCTCCAGCCCGCGCGGCCGCAGCACGACCTCGGCCAGCATCGCCAGCCAGTCGACGATCAGCGCGAGCGCCACGGTCAGCACCGAGCCGAGTACGAGCACGGGCATGCGCTGGTTGGTGATCCCGGAGGCGATCAGGTCGCCCAGGCCGCCGCCCCCGCCGAAGGTGGCCAGTGTCGCGGTGCCCACGTTCAGGACGAGCGCCGTCCGCACACCCGCCAGGATCAGCGGTACGGCCAGCGGCAGTTCGACCCGGGTCAGCACCCCGTGGTGCGACATGCCGATGCCGCGCGCCGCGTCCACCAGCGTCGGGTCGATGGCCCGCAGTCCGGCGATGGTGTTGCTGAGCACCGGCAGCACTGCGTAGATGATGATGCCGATCAGCGGTGCCCGTACGCCGATGCCCAGCCAGATCACCAGCAGCGCCAGCAGACCCAGCGCGGGCGTGGCCTGGCCGATGTTGGCCAGCGCCATGAAGAAGGGGGAGGCCCGGCGCAGGCCGCTGCGGGTCAGCGCGATGCCCAGCGGGATCGCGATGATCAGCACGAAGAACGTGGAGATCGCCACGAGCTTGATCTGCTGCCACAGCGCCTCGCGCACGATCACGCCGCTGAGCGAGTTCCGGGCGATCGAGTCCAGCGTCTGGCTGGACAGCCACAGCAGCGTCACGCCGACGGCCACCACCACGAACGCCGGGATGGTGAGCAGCTTCCGCCAGGTCAGCCTGCGCGGCACGCGGTCCTGGCCGACGAACCCCCGCTCCACCTCGTCGTGTTCGCCGTGCTCCAGATCCCGCCGGTCGTCCGGCTGCGGGCTGCTGCTGGGGGCGGCCTGGCTCATGGCGGGTTGCCCTCCTGCGCCAGGTGCGTCTGGTGGGTGCGCTCGCCCTCCAGGTCGTGCTGGTGCTCCAGGGCCGCGAGCCGGTCCTCCTCCAGCATCTCGTGCACCGAGTTCATCAGCGTCTCCATGTCGACCACGCCGAGGTACTCGCCGCGCCGCCCGGTGACCGCGACCCGTCCCGCGCTGTCGGTGAGCACCGCCTCCAGCGCGTCCCGCAGCGTGGCGTCCAGGCCGACCCGGCCCTGGATGAGCGTCCCGGCGCGCGCCAACGAGCCCCTGGCGCGCATGAGATCGCCGCGCCGCAGCCACTTGTAAGGGCGGTTCCGGCGGTCCAGCAGCAGGAGTTCGTTGGTGTGCCCGCCGCGCAGCCGGTCGAAGATCGTCTGGAGTGGGTCGTCCACCGTCACGGTCGGGAACTCGGCGATGCCCACGTCCCGTACCCGCGCCAGGTTGAGCCGCTTGAGGGCCGCGCCCGCGCCGACGAAGCCGGAGACGAAGTCGTCGGCGGGGTTGGTGAGGATGGCCTCCGGGGTGTCGAACTGGGCGATGTGCGACTGCTCGCGGAGTACGGCGATCCGGTCGCCGAGCTTGATGGCCTCGTCGAAGTCGTGGGTGACGAAGACGATCGTCTTGTGCAGCTCGTGCTGGAGCCGGATGAGCTCGTCCTGGAGGTGGTCGCGGGTGATCGGGTCGACCGCGCCGAACGGCTCGTCCATCAGCAGGACGGGCGGGTCGGCCGCCAACGCCCGTGCCACGCCGACGCGTTGCTGCTGCCCGCCGGAGAGCTGGCGCGGATAGCGGCCGTGGAACTCGCGCGGGTCGAGCCCGACGAGGTCCAGCATCTCCTCGACGCGGTCCCGCACCTTCGCCTTGGACCAGCCGACCATCCGCGGCACGAGCGCGATGTTGTCGGCGACCGTCATGTGCGGGAACAGGCCCGAGGCCTGGATCGCGTAGCCGATGGTGCGGCGCAGCTTGACCGGGTCGATGTCGGTGACGTCCTCGCCGCCGATCCTGATCCTGCCGGAGGTCGGCTCGATCAGCCGGTTGATCATCTTGAGCGTGGTGGACTTCCCGCAGCCCGAGGGCCCCACGAAGACGACCGTCTCGCCCGCCTCGATCTCCATGGTGACGCTGTCCACGGCGGGGGCGGGACTGCCGGGGTAGGACTTGGTGAGGTTCTCCAGCTCGATGCCGGCGCCGGAGGGGGCGGGGCCGGGGTGCCCGGACTCCCGGGCGCCCGCTTCCGGTCTGCCGGGTGGTGCGTCGGGCGGCGGTGTGTCAGGCGGCAGTGCGTCGGGCGGTGGTGCGCCAGGCGGCGGTGCGTCAGGCACGGATCCCCCTCGGGATCGTCAGCCGCCCGATCAGCACGTACGCGGCGTCGAACAGCAGGGCCAGGATGACGATCCCGAGCGTCCCCGACACCACCTCGTTGAGCGCGTTCTTGCTGCCCAGGCTGGAGATGCCGCGGAAGATCTGGTTGCCGAGCCCGGGGCCCGAGGCGAAGGCGGCGATGGCCGCGATGCCCATCAGCATCTGTGTCGAGACGCGGATGCCGGTGAGGATCGGCGGCCAGGCCAGCGGCAGTTCGACCCTGAACAGCCGCTTGATCCGGGACATCCCGATGCCCCGGGCCGCCTCGACCAGCGAGGGGTCGACCCCGCGCAGCCCCACGACCGCGTTGCGGACCACTGGCAGCAGTCCGTACAGCGTCAGCGCGATCACGGTGGGCGCGACGCCCAGGCCGACGACGGGGACGAGCAGGCCGATGAGGGCGAGAGAGGGGATGGTGAGGATCGTGGCCGTCGAGGTGATGGCCAGGTTCCCCGCCCACTCGGTGCGGTAGGTCAGCACCCCGATCAGCACGCCGAGCAGGGTGGCGACCACCATGCACTGGAAGACGGCGCTGGCGTGCTGGTAGGCGTCCGCCAGCAGCTGCTGGTGGCGGTTCCCGAGGTACTCCCAGAAGTTCACGTGGGCCTCCTCCTCGGGCAGGCTCGCGCGGCCTGCTCGGCCGCTCTCCCGCCGCGACCGGTCCCGCCGGGGAAGGGACGGGACCGGTCGGGACCGGCGCCGGGCGGTCGCCCGCCGCCTGCGGGAGGCGCCGGGTCAGTCGCCCGCCGCCTGCCGCACCAACGGGATGATCCTCAACGGAACGGGATTTTCCATGACGATCGCCGTGGAAGCCCGCACGATGCCATCAAAGCCCACAACCCGGTCGATCACACGTTGAAGGTCGGCGTTGGAGCGGGCCACCAGCCGGCAGAGCATGTCGCCGTGCCCGGTCGTGGTGTGCAGCTCCAGGACCTCGGGGACCCCCGCCAAATGGGCCCGGATGTCCGCGCCTTGCCCCTGCCTGATCTCCAGCGTCGCGAACGCGGTCACCGGATAGCCGAGCGCCGCCGGGTCCACCTCCGGCCCGAAGCCGCGGATCACCCCTTTGGCCCGAAGCCGGTCCAGCCGCGCCTGCACCGTGCCGCGCGCCACTCCCAGCCGCCGCGAGGCCTCCAGGACCCCGATCCGCGGCTCCTCCGCGAGCAGCCCGATCAGCCGGCCGTCCAGCTCGTCGATCCCCATGGGGCGCCTCCCGATGGTCATCCTGTACAGAACGCTCCCCATCCTCCCCCTCTAGCTGTGCAGATTGCCAGGTGAATCAACCAACTATTGCGCAGCTTGTGGACCGGGAGGAGCCTGAGCCCATGACTGAGACCATCGATCACACCCCGAGCACGGCACGGCAGGCGGACCCGTTCCCGGTCAAAGGGATGGACGCGGTCGTCTTCGCCGTGGGCAACGCCAAGCAGGCGGCCCACTACTACTCCACCGCCTTCGGCATGAAGCGCGTCGCCTACTCCGGACCGGAGAACGGCAGCCGCGAGACCGCCAGTTACGTGCTGGTCTCCGGCGGCGCCCGCTTCGTCTTCACCTCCGTCGTCAAGCCGGCGACCGAGTACGGGCACTTCCTCGCCGAGCATGTCGCCGCCCACGGCGACGGCGTGATCGACCTCGCCATCGAGGTCCCGGACGCCCGCGCCGCGTACGAGTACGCCACCGCGCACGGCGCCACCGGTCTGGAGGAGCCGCACGAGGTCAAGGACGAGTACGGCACCGTCGTCCTCGCCGCCATCGCCACCTACGGCCGGACCCGCCACACCCTGGTCGAACGCGCCGGCTACGACGGCCCGTACCTCCCCGGCTACGTCCCCGCCGACCCGGTCGTCGAGCCGGGGCCGCGCCGGTTCCAGGCCATCGACCACTGCGTGGGGAACGTCGAACTCGGGCGCATGGACGAGTGGGTGGGCTTCTACAACAGCGTCATGGGCTTCACCAACATGAAGGAGTTCGTGGGCGACGACATCGCCACCGAGTACTCCGCGCTCATGTCGAAGGTCGTCGCGGACGGCAGCCGCAAGGTCAAGTTCCCGCTCAACGAGCCCGCCGCGGGCAAGAAGAAGTCGCAGATCGACGAGTACCTGGAGTTCTACGGCGGTCCCGGCGTCCAGCACATCGCGCTGGCCACCAACGACATCGTCGCCACCGTACGGGCCATGCGCGCGGCGGGCGTCCAGTTCCTCGACACCCCCGACTCGTACTACGACGCCCTCGGCGAGTGGGTCGGCGAGACGCGCGTCCCGCTGGCGGAGCTGCGCGAGTTGAAGATCCTCGCCGACCGCGACGAGGACGGCTACCTGCTGCAGATCTTCACCAAGCCGGTCCAGGACCGGCCGACCGTCTTCTTCGAGATGATCGAGCGGCACGGCTCGATGGGCTTCGGAAAGGGCAACTTCAAGGCGCTGTTCGAGGCGATCGAGCGCGAGCAGGAGAAGCGCGGCAACCTCTGACCGCGGTCCGTTCTCCGCCGCCGCGGCCCGTCTCCCTCCGCCGCGGCCCGTCTTCCCCCGCCGCGGCCCGCCACCGGGCCGCGGCGGGCGTGTCCGGGGGCCCGCGGGGTCGTTGGGTCAGGGCATGCGGATCCAGATCGTCACCGCGGGCACGTACGGCTCCGTGGCCCCCTACACCGGCCTCGGGCACCGCCTGATGGCCGAGGGCCACCAGGTCGAGATCGTCACCCACGCGAAGTTCGCCGACTCCGTGGCCTGTTGCGGCCTCGGCATGCGCCCCCTCGTGGCCGACCCCTTCGAAGGGCTCCTCGCCGTACAGGCCGGCTCCCGGTCCCGGTCGGCGCCGCGCGCGGCGTACGAGTCGGGGCGCGCCTCTCGGGAGGCGGCGACCGCGCTCGTCGACGCGATCCTGGAGGCCGTGGACGAGAAGGCCGACCTGATCCTGCTCTCCACTCTGGCCGCGCCCATCGGCACGGTGGTCGCCGAGTACCACCGGGTGCCGAGCGCGGGTGTCTTCCTCCAACCCGAGGAGCCCACCGCGGCGTTCCCGCCGTGCGTGCTGCGCCGGCGCGGGGAGAGCCCGGTGAACCGCTGGCTGGGCAGGGCCGTCAACGCCGGGTTCGACCTCCTCTACGCGGAGGCCAACCGCCGGCTGCACGCCCGGCTCGGGCTGCCCCGGCGGGGCACGGCGCAGCTGCGGCGGCGGCGCTGCGGCACGCTGTGGCCGGTCTGGCACGGCATCAGCCCCACCGTCGTACCGCGCCCGGTGGACTGGCGGCCCGGCCTGCACATGTCGGGCTACTGGTGGCCCCACACGTGCGAACGCTGGTCCCCGCCCGCGGAGTTGGCGGACTTCCTCGACGCGGGGCCCGCGCCGGTCCTCATCGGCTTCGGCAGCATGATGCCGCGGCCTGCGGAGGAGCTGGGCGACATCGCCTTGCGGGCGCTGCGGCGCGCGGGGCTGCGGGGCGTGGTCCAGTCCGGCTGGGCCGGGCTGTCGGTCGCCACCGACGACGTGATCACGGTCGGCGCGGTGCCGCACGACTGGCTGATGCCGCGCACGGCGGCGGTGGTGCACCACGCGGGCGCGGGCACCACGGCGGCGGGCCTGCGGGCCGGGGTCCCGGCGGTCCCGGTCCCGGTCCTGACGGACCAGCCGTGGTGGTCCTCCCGCCTGGTCGGACTCGGCGTGGCCCCCGGCGTCCTGCCGCACGCCGGCCTCGACTCCGACCGCCTGGCGGCAGCCCTCACGGAAGCCACGACCAACCCGTCGTACCGCTCCCGCGCGGCCGCCCTGGCCGCGGCGATCGCCCGGGAGGACGGTTCGGGCGAGGTCGTCCGGGGGCTGGCCGGGTGGTCCCGGTGAGGTGATCCCAGTGAGGTGGTCCCCGGTGGGGCCGGCCCCTGGACGCCGGGAGTCCGACGGGACCCGTGGACGCGCGGCCGTACCAGCACCAGGCCGAAGGCCCCGAGCACCCGCTCGCCCTGTCGCTGACCACCCACAGCACCACCGCGGCCGTGGCCGTCCTCACCGACGCCGCCACCGCCGCCTCGGCCACACCCGCAACGGCCGCCGCGTCCGCGAAGAGGCCCTGGCCCGGCGCCGGGAGGCCCGCCTGGGCCGACGGTCCGTCGACCCGTAAGGATGATTTCCGGGCGGCACCGTACGCCGATCCCCCGTACGGCGTCACGGCCGCCCGATAGTGCTCTGATGCGACGACTTGGAGACTCCCAGAACACGGTGGGCCGGCCCAGCCGCAGATCGGTCCTCGGTCTCACCGGAGCCGCCCTCGCGGCGGCGACCCTCCCGGCCCCCTCGGCCGCCGCGAGGGCGGCTCC
>NZ_LIQY01000407.1 GCF_001418495.1 Streptomyces pathocidini
CGACGAGTGGGACGCGCTGGCCGACACCGTGCACCCCGGCGACATCCCGCTGGACGAACTGCACGACCCCAAGCGGCTGTGGGCCCTCGGCTCGGACAACCCGGCAGAGCTGCGAGCCGAAATCGCCCGGCTGCGGGCGGAGTTGGGCGAGCGCCGCGCGGCGCTGTCGCGCCCCTTCCCGGTCGCCGTGCTGCACTGGCCGGAGGCGGAACTGGCGGAACTCCTCGCCGCGTACCCCGCGTTGACCTCCGAGTACCCCTCGCACGCCCAGCACCTGGCGGGGATAGAGACCTCGTTGCGCGACCTGGCGTCCTCGGGCATCCAGCACTTCGGCATCGTCACGGCCACGTTCCCCTCGTACGAGGCCTTCGCCGCCGCGGAACAGACCGCTCCGGAGACACCTGCGCTCCTCCCCGAGTACGCCACGAGCCTCGCGGCCCGCGGCCGCGCGAAGCCCTGGCCGCCGCGGCGCAACGCGGAGTGCTGGTGCGGCTCGAAAACGCCGTACAAGGACTGCCACGGCAAAACACCCGCCTAGGCCGGGCTTCAGCAAGCCCCAGCCGGCAAGACCCTGCCTAACCCGACCACATCACCCACTCGCAGCCCCCACCCACAACCAATAGAAACCCGCCTCACCCACCCCGAACCCCACCACTACGACCGCATGACCGACCAAACCCTGGAGAAACGACACCGGCGGGCCGGAGCTGCCGTTGTCCGATACACCACACTCCCGGCAGCTGAGCCGGACCCCGCCGCGCACGATCGTCCGTGCGGACTTGTGTGTCCGCGAGGGCAGGATGTTCAGGCGGCCACCGGCAGGTGTCGCAGCATCGTCGCGTAGATCGGCGCGTCCGGGAACGGCTGCTGGTCGCCGATGTGTTCGTAGCCCCAGCGCTCGTAGAGGGCCCTGACCTTGGGGTGGGCCGGCTCCACGAGGAGCGTCACGCGCTCCTCCGGGCGGCCTGCGAGCAGTTCCTCGTGGATGAGCTGGGCATTGCCGGCGCCGCGCCACGGCTTGCGGACCATCAGCTCGAACAGCGCCAGCGTGCGCGTGCCGTCCTCGGCGGTCTCGGCCTCCGGAAGAGGCCTCAGCATGCCCGCCCACCAGCGCGTCCCC
>NZ_LIQY01000408.1 GCF_001418495.1 Streptomyces pathocidini
GCCGTGGCCGGCCACAAATATACGGAAGCTTCCCGACACCCCCTCCCCTCCGACACCGTCACCCTCCCGCCGGTGGCAACCTGCGGGTAGTTCCAACTACACCTGCTCAGGCCCGGGTTGCCCGCCTCCGACACCGTCGCCCTTCCGCCGGTGGCAACCTGCGGGTAGTTCCGACTACACCTGTTTCAGGCCCGGGTTGCCCGCCTCCGTGACGAAGGAGGCTGCTGTGGTGATCGGGGCGCCCTGGGTGGTGACCGCGTTGACCGTCTTGAAGTCGGCTCGGGCCTGTTCCCGGCCGAGCGTGAGGGTGTAGTAGCCGCGGCGGCCGTTGAACCACTTCAGGTGGGGGTTGGCCTGGGTGTAGGTGTCCCAGGTGGACGGCTTGTCCGCGCCGTCCTTGCCGCTGGAGATGGACGTGGTCACGAACTCCGTGCCCACCGTGCGGGAGTTCGGGTCGTTCCAGTCCTTCTTGATGTCGAACGCGTAGCTGACGTGCACGTCGCCGGTCAGGACGAGGAGGTTGTCGATGCCCGCTGCCTCCGCGCCCGCGAGCACGCGCGCGCGGGACGCCGGATAACCGTCCCAGGAGTCCATGCTGACCTTGGCCACCGGGTTGAGGTCCAGCTTCCGCTGGGAGAACGTGACCTGCTGCGGGACGACGTTCCACAGGGCGTTCGACTTCCGCCAGCCGTCGATCAGCCAGCGCTCCTGCGTCTCGCCGGTCATGGTGCGCGTCGGGTCCTCCGACTCCGGGCCCGGGATGTCGGAGCCGTCGCCGTACGCCTGGTTGGAGCGGTACTGGCGGGTGTCGAGGATGTCGAACTGGGCGTGCCGGCCGAACTTCAGGCGGCGGTAGAGCTGCATGTCGGGGCCGCTGGGCTGCTGCGGGCTGCGCAGCGGCTGGTTCTCCCAGTACGCGCGGTAGGCGGCGGCGCGGCGGATGAGGAACTCCTCCGGCGGGACGTCGTTCTCGGGCGTCTCGTCCGCGTAGTTGTTCTCGGTCTCGTGGTCGTCCCAGGTGACGACGAAGGGGTGCGCGGCGTGCGCGGCCATCAGGTCCGGGTCGGACTTGTAGAGGGCGTAGCGCAGCCGGTAGTCCTCGAGCGTCAGGGTCTCGCGGTTGTAGAGGTCGGGCAGCACGCGGTCGGTGTAGGCGCGGACGCCGCCGGTGGGGGTGACCGCGTACTCGTAGAGGTAGTCGCCCAGGTGGAAGACGACGTCCAGGTCCTCGGCGGCGAGGTGCCGGTACGCGGTGAAGTAGCCGTCGTGGTACGCCTGGCAGGAGACGGCGGCCAGCTTGACGTCGGTCAGCCGCGCACCGGGCGCGGGGGCGGTGCGGGTGCGGCCGACCGGGCTGATCCACCGGCCGGCGCGGAAGCGGTAGTAGTAGACGCGGTCGAAGGCCAGGCCCGCGACGTCCACGTGCACCGTGTGGTTGAACTCCGGGTGGGCGGTGGCCGTTCCGCGCCGGGCGATGCGGGAGAAGCGCCGGTCGTGGGCGACCTCCCAGGACACCGGTATCCGCGCCTCGGGCAGGCCGTTGCCCGGCTCGTACGGCTTGGGGGCCAGCCGGGTCCACAGCACCACGGAACCGGGCAGCGGGTCGCCGGAGGCGACGCCGAGGGTGAACGGGTCTTCGGTGATCGCGGTGCGGGCGTCGGCCTCGGCGGCCCGGGCGGTGCCCGGGAGGTTGGTCGCGAAGGCGAGCGCGGCGGCGGCCCCAGTGACGGTCAGGAACCGCCGCCGCCCGATGGCGGCGGCGGCAGCGCGCAGTTCCTGCTCTTGGTGCGTGGCGTTCATGTGCCCCTCCCCAGACGGGTATTGTCAGGGGAATTGCAGTGATCCGGGGCGGACTCCCGGCATCATGTGTACAACGCACACGTGTCGAGTCGATGAGCTTCGCGTCGAGATGGGGCGTTGCGGGCCAATCCCTGCCGGGAAAGCGGTTACTGGACCAAGGTGGCCGGTTCACCCCGGTCGGCTTTCTCTTCCTGACGCTCCTTCAGCAGGAGTGCGGCGGCGAAGGACAGGACGCCGGCCGCGCTCATGTAGAGGGCGACGGCCGTCCAGTCGCCGGTCCTGTCGAGCAGCCAGGTCGCGATCATCGGCGCGAACCCGCCGCCCAGGACGGTGCCCAGGGTGTAGCCGGCGGACAGGCCGGTGTAGCGCACCTCGACGGGGAAGATGTGCGCGAAGAAGGTGGGCATCGTCGCGTACGTCGCCGACCAGACCGCGAACAGCGCGAGGAACCCGAGCAGCCGCAGCGTCCAGATTCCGCTGTCCAGCAGGCCGAACCAGGCGTACGGCAGGACGGTCATGCCCGCGACTCCGGCGAGGAACAACCGCTTGCGGCTTGCCGCTTGGGCCTCGGACCCGCGCCGCCCCAGCCGGTCCGACCACCAGCCGAAGAGCGGTATCGCCACGATCGTCAGTGCGGTGCCGGCGAGTACGAGCGCGAGCATCTCGTCCTCGCCCACGCCCGCGTGGTCGGTGCCATAGCCCAGCGAGAAGACCGTGGCGATGTAGAAGACCGCGCCCGTGGCCAGGTAGGCGACGCTCATCAGGCCGACCTTGGCGAGGTGGTGGCGCAGCACCTCCACGACCGGCGGCGCCTTCTCCCGGCGGCTGCCCTCGGCCCGGCGGGCCGCCTCGAAGTCCGGGCTTTCGGCGACCTTGAGCCTGATGAACAGGCCGATAGCCACCAGCACGGCGCTGAACAGGAACGGGATGCGCCAGCCCCAGGAGCGGAAGTCCTCGTCCGGGAGCCGGGTCAGCGCCAGGAACAGCAGATTGGCCAGCAGCAGCCCCCATCCGATGCCGGTGTTGACCACGGCTCCGAACAGGCCACGCCGGCGCGGGTCGGCGTGCTCGACGCTCATCAGCACCGCCCCGCCGTACTCGCCGCCCAGCGAGAAGCCCTGCACGATCCGCACCAGGACGAGCAGCAGCGGGGCGCCGACCCCGATCTGGTCGTACGTGGGCAGCAGCCCGATCGCGAAGGTGGCGGCCCCCATCATGGTGAGGGTCAGCACCAGCATGGACTTGCGGCCGATCCGGTCGCCGAAGTGGCCGAAGACGAGGCCGCCGATGGGGCGCGCGAGGAAGGCGATGGCGAAGGTCGACAGCGACAGCAGGGTGCCGGTCAGCGGGTCGAAGCCGGGGAAGAACAGGTCGCCCAGGACGAGCGAGGCGGCCGTGCCGTAGATGAAGAACTCGTACCACTCGACGGTGCTGCCGATGAGGCTCGACAGCAACACCTTGCGGGCGTGGGGGCTGTTCACGGTCTCGGTCCCTCCCGGCGGGCCGGTGTTCACGTTCATCGGGTCGCCGGACCGTACCATGTACCATTTTACTGTTGGAAGGCTTTGGCCGTACGGAACCGGAGGGTGCACATGACCGGCGGAGACGCGGGCGAGGGCGGGACCGGCGGAGGGCTCCGGGTGATCGGAGCCGCCGAGGTCGACGCGGCCGTGCCGATGACGTCGGCGATCGCGGCCCTCCAGAGCGCGCTGCGCGGGGGGCTCGACCCGGAGACCGACCCGGCACGCTCCGTCGTCCCGGTCGAGCACGGCCAACTCCTCCTCATGCCCGCGCAGTCGAGCCGCTACGCGGGCGTCAAGGTGGCCTCGGTCGCGCCCGCCAACCCGTCACTCGGCCGCCCGCGCATCCAGGGCAACTACCTTCTGCTGGACGCCCGTACGCTCACCCCGCTGGCCCTCCTCGACGGTGTCGCCCTCACCTCGATCCGCACCGCCGCCGTATCGGCCGCCGCCGCGGACCTGCTCGCCGCGCCGGACGCCGAGCGCCTGGTCCTCTTCGGGACCGGCCCCCAGGCCCACAGCCACCTGGCCGCCCTCCGCGCGGTCCGACCCGTACGGCACGTGACGGTCGTGGGGCGCGACCGGGGGCGGGTTGAGGCGTTCGTTGGGGCGTACGGG
>NZ_LIQY01000409.1 GCF_001418495.1 Streptomyces pathocidini
GGGAGCGGCTGGCCGAACTGGCCGAGGCCGTCTCGCTGAACGGCCGCGGCGGCGCGGGCTTCCCGTTCGCCACCAAGCTGCGTGCCGTCGCCAGGAGCGCGATCCGGCGCGGCGTACGCCCCGTGGTCGTCGTCAACGGCAGCGAGGGCGAGCCCGCCTGCCGCAAGGACACCGTGCTGCTGTGCCGCGCCCCGCACCTGGTCCTGGACGGGGCCCTGCTGGCCGCCGAGGCGCTCGGCGCGCGCGGCCTGGTGGTCGCGGTGACCCGGGACTCCACCGAGGCCTCCGTGCGCGAGGCGCTGGCCGAGCGGGGCCTGTCCGACCGGCGCGGCCGGGGCCTGCGGGCGCGCGTGGTCAGAACCCCCGAGCGGATGGTGTCGGGCGAGGCGTCGGCCGTCATCCGGGCCGTGAACGGCGGCCCGCCGCTGCCGCCGGGCCGGCGCACGCGCGCGTCCGACGCGGGCGTGGGCGGCGCCCCGACGCTGCTGTCCAACGCAGAGACCTTCGCCCAACTCGCCGTCGCCGCACGGCTGGGACCGCACCGCTACGGCCACACAGGCCTCACCGACGAGCCCGGCACACTCCTGCTGACCGTCTCCGGGTCCGCGGTCCGCCCCGCCGTCCTGGAGGTGCCCAGCGGCGTGCCGCTGCGCTACGTCCTGGAGCTGTGCGGTGCTCCCCCACTGGCCCAGGGCGTCCTGTCCGGCGGCTACCACGGCGCCTGGCTCGACGCCGCCACCGCCCACGGCGCGATCGTCTCCCGCCAGGCCCTCGCGACGGCGGGCGGCGCCCTGGGGGCGGGCGCGCTGCTGCCGCTGGGTCCCGGCACCTGCCCGCTCGGGGAGTCGCTGCGGGTGGTCAACTGGCTGGCCGCCGAGACGGCCGGCCAGTGCGGCCCGTGCCGGCTCGGGCTGCCCGCCGCCGCGGCCGGTCTCGCCGAGGTGCTGGGCGGGGGCGGCGCGACCGCCCTGGAGGCCCTGCGCCAGGTCGCCCAGGCGGTGCGCGGGCGCGGCGCCTGCAAGCACCCGGACGGCTCCGTGCGGTTCCTCCAGTCCGCGCTCCAGGCCTTCACCGACGACCTCGCCGCCCACGTGCTGGGCGGCGGCTGCGGGCGCCCCACCCTCGGCGTACTGCCGCTGCCTGCGCCGGGGCACCCGGCCCACAGGGTGCGGGGCGTGCCGAGCGGCGAGAAGCTGGCCGTGGACTGGACGCTGTGCGAGGGGCACGGGCTGTGCGCGGGCCTGGTGCCCCAGCTCATCCGGATGGGGCCCGACGGCTTCCCGGCACTCGCCGATACGGCCATCCCCCTACACCTGCGGGGGAACGCCCGGCGGGCGGTACGCCGGTGCCCCGCGCTCGCCCTCCGCCTCGAAGGGGCACCGGCCGAGCAGGAGCCACCCATGGGGAGGGCGCTGCCCCGCGGCCGCTGAACCGTCGAACGCCGGGACCAAGTGAACGCCGTGCCCAGATGAACGCTGGCACCAGATGAACGCCGCGACCAGCGCGATCGGCGTGCTCGCCACCGGTCGCCGCCACGTCCGGTGGCGACCGGCCCGCGCGTGGTCCCGGAAACACGAAGATCCCACCGGATCGATGCGATCTGGTGGGATCTCGTGAACCGCGAGCGGTCCGTCCTGTGGAGCTAAGGAGAATTGAACTCCTGACCTCCTGCATGCCATGCAGGCGCTCTACCAACTGAGCTATAGCCCCAGGTCCTGCTTCCGCCCGGTTCCCCTCGGCGGCGACGCCAACCATACACGGCTCCCCCGGCCCTCCACCAAATCGGCCTCAGGGCGGGCAGGGAGGCGTCCTTGGTCAGGCGGTCGCGAACGAATAGAACCGCTTCAGCGTGCAGTGCTCGTCCAGCAGCCGCCCGTAGATGGGCTCCCCTTCGAGTTCGCGGTACGTCTCGATGGGGTCGCCTTTTATGATCAGCGCCCTCGCGCACTCCTCGCACCAGTACTGGTAGTCGGAGTTGAGCGGCTCCATGTCGCGGACGATCGGAGTGCCGCTCCCGCACCAGTCGCACTTCCGCCTGTGGGCCCCCATCAGTCAGCTCCAGCTGTGGCCGCAGGCCGTGCAGACGTAGGAGATCCCGCCGTTGTCGCCGAGCACCTGCGCGACATGCGCCGACCCGCAGGCCGGGCACTGCAACAGCGCGGGCACGTACGGGAGTTGGGCCTGGTCGACCGGGCAGGTGAAGCGGAGAGCGTACTCGGGCAGCCAGTCGTAGCCCTGCGCCTCGGCAATGTCGAGCAGATCGTTGACCCCCTCGAGAATGCTCGTCGGCATACGTGCTCCCTCTCCCCTCGCGGCCGTTTGATTCTGCCACGGGAAGGCGCCCCGGTCAGCGGGGCCACGCATCTCGTCCGACCGTGATGCAAAAGATCCCGCCCCCTGGTAATAGGGACGGGATCCAGGCGCCGGGGTGCGGAGGTCCCACCCGCGAGGCGGAGCCGAGCAGATACGACAAGAGCGACACGGCTCGCTTATTCGCGAGCACACGCCGCCCTCGTTCTTGTGGAGCTAAGGAGAATTGAACTCCTGACCTCCTGCATGCCATGCAGGCGCTCTACCAACTGAGCTATAGCCCCGCTCTTCTCGGCGCCGAAGCGCTTCGAACGAGAAGAAGCTTAGCCTGTGACCTGCCGGAAAGAGAAATCCGTAGGGCGCGGCCGGAACCGGTGCCCGCGCGGACCCTCAGTCGTCGTCGCCGAGGACCGGCTCCGGCAGCGTGCCCGCGTTGTGCTCCAGCAACCGCCAGCCCCGCGCGCCCTCGCCCAGCACCGACCAGCAGCAGTTGGAGAGCCCGCCCAGCGCCTCCCAGCTGCGCGGCTCGAGACCGATCAGCCGCCCGATGGTGGTGCGGATCGTGCCGCCGTGGCTGACCACGACGAGCGTGCCGCCGTCGGGCAGCCCGTCCACATGGCGCTCGACGATCGGAGCCGCCCGCTCCGCGACCTCGGTCTCCAGCTCGCCGCCGCCGCGCCGCACCGGCTCGCCGCGCTTCCACGCCGCGTACTGCTCTCCGTACTTCTCGACGATCTCCTCGTGCGTGAGCCCCTGCCAGTTGCCCGCGTAGGTCTCGCGCAGGCCCTCGTGGTGCTCGACCTTCAGGCTCGTGACGGTGGCCAGCTCGGCGGCCGTGTCCATGGCGCGCCTCAGGTCCGAGGCGATGATCGCGTGCGGGGCCAGCCCGGCCAGCAGCCGCGCGGCGCGGCGCGCCTGCGCCCGGCCGGTGTCGGTCAGCTCGATGTCCGTGGTGCCCTGGAAACGGCGCTCCAGGTTCCAGGACGTCTGGCCGTGGCGCCACAGGACGATGCGACGGCCCCGGCCGTTCTTCGTGCCGTTCAGAGCAGGTCTCCGTCCAGGTCGTCGGCGGCCTGCCGCTTCGCGTACTCCTCCGCCCTGCCGTGGGTGGCGAGGGCGTCCTCGGGCAGGGCGAGTTGCGGGCAGTCCTTCCACAGGCGCTCCAGCGCGTAGAAGACCCGCTCCTCGCTGTGCTGGACGTGCACCACGATGTCCACGTAGTCCAGCAGCACCCAGCGCGCCTCGCGGTCGCCCTCGCGGCGGACCGGCTTGACTCCCAGCTCCTTCTGGAGCCGCTCCTCGATCTCGTCGACGATCGACTTGACCTGGCGGTCGCTGGGCGCCGAGGCCAGCAGGAAGGCGTCGGTGATCGAGAGGACGTCGCTGACGTCGTACGCGATGATGTCGTGCGCGAGCTTGTCGGCGGCCGCCTGCGCGGCGGCGTTGATCAGCTCGATGGAGCGGTCCGTGGCGGTCACAAGCTGGCTTTCCGGTCGGGGGGCAGGTACTTCTCAAGGGTCTCACGCCGCGCCGACAGGGCCGGACCCGCCGGGGAGCCCGGACCCGCTGGGGAGGCGGGGCCGGACCCTCTGGGATCCGGCCCATGGCCGCCTACCCCTCGTAGTCGCGGCCCAGCACCACCGTCACGTCCGCGTTGGCCGCGCCCCGGCCCTTGGCCACGGCGCTGTCCGGCAGGCCCAGGGTCTTGGCGACCTCCTTGGCCTTCGCCGCCTGCGCCGCGTCGGCGTAGGTGACCTGCGAGGCGGATTGGGCGGCCGGCGCGGTGCCGCCGCCGACGAACGTGTAGCCGCTGTTGAGCAGGGCAACCTGGGCGTTGCTCGCGGCCTTCCTGTCGCCGCTGGCGTTCCGCACGCTGACCCGCGGGGCCGCGTCCGGGTCGGCGTTCTTCACGGTGCCGCCGAGCACGTCCTTGACCATGCTCTTGGCGGTCGCCTCGCTGAGCGTGCCGTCCCCTTCGACGGGCAGCACCGCCGTGTCGTAGGAGCCGTCCTTGGCGCGCTCGGCGAGCCCGGCGAGCGAGGCGCCCAACTGGGCCTCGGTGAGAGAGGGGTCGGGGATCTGGTTGAGGGTCTGCACGGTGGTGGTCGCGGCGTCGGGGTCGCTGGACAGCTTCCGGAGCACGCCGTGCATCACCTGCCCGAACCGTTCCAGCTGCTTGGCCCGCGGCTCACCGCGGCCCAGGTGCGTGGCGTAGGCGACGGCCGCCTGCCCGCCGAGCGTCTGCCCCTTACCTGGCTTGACCAGCGGTTCCTCGCCCTTCTTGGCCCCAAGCACGGTGGTGTCGGCGTCGATCTCGATCCCGCCGACCAGCTCGACCAGGTTCTCCAGGTACGGGGTGTCAAGCCGCCAACTGCCCTTGATCTGCGCGCCGAGCAGGGTGTCGAGGGCGTCGCGGGTGGAGGTGGTGCCCTCGTCCGCGACGGCCTTGCCGAGCGTGGTGCTGCCGCCGTCGTCGGTCGACAGGGCAAGGGTGTTGGGCAGCAGGACGGTGGCGCCCTTGCCGGTGGTCTCGTTGTCCACCAGCAGCGCCGTCGAGCTGCCGCCGCCGCGGGTCTCCCGCAGGTGGACGACGATCACGTCCCGCTTCTGCGGGCCGCCCGCCGCCGAGGAGCCCGTCTCGGTGCCGGGCAGCGCGGGCAGCTTGCCGGCCCACCAGAGGTAGCCGGCCGCGCCCACGAGGGCGAGGACGAGGGCGAGGATCAGCGCGACGACGCGGTTGCGGCTCTTGCGCTTGCGCTCGTCGCGCCGCTCGGAGCGGGTCTCGGCGAACTTCAGCCAGTCGATGACGTCTTCGGACTCCGCGTCCTCCTCCTCGATGAAGGAGAACTGCTCGGTCCGGTAGTCCTCGCCGTGCTGCCGCGACCCGGCGTCGCGCTCCCGCGGCCCGCCCTGCTGGGGCACGTAGGGCTGCTGCTGGGTGCGCTCCCGCACCCCGGTGTCGTACGGGTCGTACGGCTGCTGCGGGATCCAGCCCTGCTGCTCGTCGACCCTCGGCGGGGCCTGCTGGTGGGTCTGCCGGGACGCGTACCGGGGCTTCTGCCGGGGCGGGGCGGGCTGCTGCTGGG
>NZ_LIQY01000041.1 GCF_001418495.1 Streptomyces pathocidini
GGCGGCCGGGGAAGGTAGGTTCGGTAACGGACCGGCCACGGGGGCCGGTTGACGAGGCGTTCGTTTCCGCCCGCACGCGACCACGAGACGGAGATCAGCGGATGCAGCACGCAGTGGGGGATCCGCTGCCACCGCCCCACGGCCCCGACCGGCCGGCCGGCGCCCAGGCGCCCGGCCCCGGCTGGACCCCGGTGGTGGCGGCACCGGGGTCCAGCCGGGGCCGGGCGCCTGGGCGCCGGCCGGCCGGTCGGGGCCGTGGGGCGGTGGCAGCGGATCCCCCACTGCGTGCTGCATCCGCTGATCTCCGTCTCGTGGTCGCGTGCGGGCGGAAACGAACGCCTCGTCAACCGGCCCCCGTGGCCGGTCCGTTACCGAACCTACCTTCCCCGGCCGCCGGGAATTGAACGGCCGGGGTCGGGGCGCGAGGCCGCCGGCAGCGCGAAACGGGACAGGTCCGCCCAGGTCAACCCCGGTCAGTCAGGCAGCTGTTCGGCCAGCGCGCGCAGCGCGAGCCGGTAGGAGCCGATGCCGAAGCCCGCGATCGTCCCGGACGCCACGGCGGCCACCACGGAGGTGTGCCGGAACTCCTCGCGCGCGTACGGGTTCGAGATGTGCACCTCGATGAGGGGCGCGGTCCGCTGGGCGGCGGCGTCCCGCAGCGCGTACGAGTAGTGCGTGAAGGCTGCGGGGTTGAGGACCACCGGGATCGAGCCGTCGGCGGCCTCGTGCAGCCAACCGACCAGCTCCGCCTCGTCGTTGGTCTCCCGCACCTCGACCTCGAAGCCCAGCTCCTTGCCGAGCGCCGTGCACTGCTCGACCAGGCCCGCGTACGAGGTCGCGCCGTAGACGTCGGGCTCGCGGGAGCCGAGGCGGCCCAGGTTGGGGCCGTTGAGCACCAGGACGCGGTGGCTCACTGCGACACCTCCGCGTAGGCGGCGGCCAGCACGGCCGGGTCCGGGCCCTCCAGCACGACCGGCTTGGCCAGGCCGTCCAGGACGATGAAGCGCAGCAGGTCGCCGCGGGACTTCTTGTCGACCTTCATCGTCTCCAGCAGCTTGGGCCACTGGTCGCCGCGGTAGGTCAGCGGCAGCCCGACCGACTCCAGGACGCTGCGGTGCCGGTCGGCGGTCGCGTCGTCCAGCCGCCCGGCCAGCCGGCCCAGCTCGGCCGCGAAGACCATGCCGATCGAAACGGCCGCGCCGTGGCGCCAGTTGTAGCGCTCGTTCTTCTCGATGGCGTGGCCGAGGGTGTGCCCGTAGTTGAGGATCTCCCGCAGGCCCGACTCCTTGAGGTCGGCGGAGACCACCTCGGCCTTGACCTGGATGGACCGCTCGATCAGCTCGGCGGTGTGCGGGCCCTCCGGCGTACGGGCGCCGGCCGGGTCCTGCTCGATGAGGTCGAGGATGACCGGGTCCGAGATGAAGCCCGCCTTGATGATCTCGGCGAGCCCGCTGACGTAGTCGTTGACGGGCAGCGAGTCCAGGCTCGCCAGGTCGCACAGCACGCCGGCGGGCGGGTGGAAGGCTCCGACGAGGTTCTTGCCCTCGGCGGTGTTGATGCCGGTCTTGCCGCCGACGGCCGCGTCGACCATGGCCAGCACGGTGGTGGGGACGGCGATCCAGCGCACCCCGCGCAGCCAGGTAGCCGCCACGAAGCCCGCGAGGTCCGTGGTGGCGCCGCCGCCGACGCCGACGATGACGTCGCTGCGGGTGAACCCGGTCTGGCCGAGCGCCTTCCAGCAGTACGCGGCGACCTCGGCGGTCTTCGCCTCCTCCGCGTTGGGCAGCTGGATCGCGACGGCCTCGTAGCCCTGCCCTGCCAGGTCCTCCCGGAGGGCCTCGCCGGTCGCGGCCAGCGCCTCCGGGTGCAGCACGGCGACCCGCTTGGCCCGGCCGATCAACCCCGGCAGCTCACCGAGGAGTTGACGCCCGATCAGCACCTCGTACGGGTCGGTGCCCGCGGTGCCGCCGACCTGGACGCGGATGGGGGTGTCGGTGCTCATGACTTGTGCAGCTCCAATGCGTCGAGGATCGCTTCGGCGACGTCCTCGGGGGTGCGGTCGTCCGTCGTGACGACGGCGCGGGCGACCTCGGTGTACAGCGGGCGGCGCTCCTCCATCAACTCGCGCCACCGCTGGCGCGGGTTGACGGCGAGCAGCGGCCGGGGGGCGTTCAGCCCGACCCGCTTGACGGCCTCGTTGACGCCGACGTCGAGGAAGACGACGGGCTGCCCGGCGAGCAGCCGGCGCGTGCCCGCGTCCAGGATCGCGCCGCCGCCGAGGGCGAGGACGCCCTCGTGCTCGGCCACGGCGGCGCGTACGGCCCGCCGCTCCAGCTCGCGGAAGTGCTCCTCGCCCTCGTCGATGAAGATCTCGGAGATGGTGCGGCCGGCGGCGCGCTCGATGTCGGCGTCGGTGTCGCGGTAGCCGACGCCCAGCCGCTCGGCGAGCAGGGCGCCCACCGTCGACTTGCCGACGCCCATGGGCCCGACGAGGACGACCGCGGGGCCGGTCACGGCCGCCTCGCTCACCGGATCGCCAGGTTGTCGAGGAAGCCCCGGACGTTGCGGCGGGTCTCGGCGACGCTGTCGCCGCCGAACTTCTCCGCCACCGCGTCGGCCAGCACCAGCGCGACCATCGCCTCGGCGACGATCCCCGCCGCGGGTACGGCGCACACGTCGGAGCGCTGGTGATGCGCCGGGGTGGCCTCGCCGGTGGACACGTCGACCGTGGCCAGGGCCTTGGGAACGGTCGCGATGGGCTTCATCGCGGCCCGTACACGCAGCAGTTCACCGGTGGTCAGCCCGCCCTCGGTGCCGCCGGAGCGGCCGGAGGTGCGCCGGATCCCCTCGTCGGTGGCGACGATCTCGTCGTGCGCCTGGGAGCCCGGGACGCGCGCGAGGCCGAAGCCGTCGCCGACCTCGACGCCCTTGATCGCCTGGATGCCCATCAGCGCGGCGGCCAGCCGGGCGTCGAGCCGCCGGTCCCAGTGCACGTGCGAGCCGAGCCCGACCGGCACCCCGTACGCCAGCACCTCCACGACGCCGCCGAGGGTGTCGCCGTCCTTGTGGGCCTGGTCGATCTCGGCGACCATCGCCTCGCTCGCCTCCGGGTCCAGGCAGCGCACCGGGTCGGCGTCCAGCCGCTCGACGTCGGAGGGCTTGGGGTGGACGCCGTACGGGGCCTTGGCGGCGGCCAGTTCGACCACGTGCGAGACGATCTCGATGCCGGCCGTCTCCTTGAGGTAGGAGCGGGCGACCGCGCCCAGCGCGACACGGGCCGCGGTCTCGCGCGCGGAGGCCCGCTCCAGGATCGGGCGGGCCTCGTCGAAGCCGTACTTCTGCATGCCCGCGAGGTCCGCGTGGCCGGGGCGGGGGCGGGTCAGCGGGGCGTTGCGGGCCAGTGCGGCGAGTTCGTCCGCGTCGACCGGGTCGGCCGCCATGACCTTGTCCCACTTGGGCCATTCGGTGTTGCCCACCATGATCGCGACCGGGGAGCCGAGGGTCAGGCCGTGGCGCACCCCGCCGATGAAGGTGACCTCGTCGCGCTCGAACTTCATCCGGGCGCCGCGGCCGTAGCCGAGCCGGCGGCGCGCGAGGGCGTCGGCCACCATCTCGGTGGTGATCGGCACACCGGCGGGGAGGCCCTCCAGCGTCGCGACGAGTGCGGGGCCGTGCGACTCCCCCGCGGTCAGCCAGCGCAACCTGCTCAACGGTGCTCCTCTTGCTCGCGCCTCGGTCCTGCGGCGAGGCCTGGGGCGTTCCCCACTCAGCGGTGGCTGGTGGTCGGTCCCGGTCCGCCACTGACGATCCTCCCACGTCCGGGGCGTGCGCCCGGACGCCGGTCCACGGAGCGGGACGGTCGCCGCGGGTCCCGGAGGCGCGGTGTCAGGCGCCTGTGGAGCCGCTTCCGCGCCCCGCCAGGGCCCGTTCGCCCGCCTCGCGCATGGCGGCGAGCGGGGCGGGCGCGCGGCCGGTCATCTGCTCCACCTGGAGGACGGCCTGGTGCACGAGCAGGTCGAGCCCGCCCACGACCGCCCCGCCCTGGGCCGCCCAGGCGGCGGCGAGCGGGGTGGGCCAGGGCTCGTACAGCACGTCGAAGAGCGTTCCGGCGCGGTCCGGTACGGCCTCGGCGAGGGCGTCCGTGGCGCCCGCCGGGGTAGTGGCGATCACCAGCGGCGCGGTGAAGGCGTGCGCCGCCGCCGACCAGTCGGCGGTCCGCACGTCCACGGCGAGCCGCTCGCCCCACTGCCGCATCTCGCCGGCCCTGGCCTCGCTGCGGACGTACGCGGTGACCTCGCCGGTGCAGATCCGGGAGAGCGCGGCGAGGGCAGAGGAGGCGGTGGCGCCGGCGCCGAGCACGGCGGCCCGCTCGACCTTGTCGACGCCGCGCTCGCGCAGCGCCGCGAGGATGCCGGGGATGTCGGTGTTGTCGCCGGTGCGGCGGCCGTCGGCGGTGAAGACCACGGTGTTGACGGCCTCGACGGAGGCGGCCGTCTCGCTGATCTCGTCGAGCAGCGGGATGACGGCGCGCTTGAGCGGCATGGTCAGGGAGAGCCCGGCCCAGTCGCCCGGCGGCAGGTCGCCGAGGAACCCGGGAAGCGCCGCCTCGTCGACCTCGAACCGGTCGTAGGCCCAGTCGGTCAGCCCCAGCGCCTCGTACGCGGCGCGGTGCAGGGCGGGCGAGAGGGAGTGGGAGATCGGCGAGCCGAGCACCGCCGCGCGCCGCCCGCCGCCCCGTCCTCCCGTCGACTGACCGGCGGCCGTCATGTCCCTTAGTTCCCCTGCTTCTTGCGCTGGTTCTCGTTGAACTTCTCGACCAGCTTGTTGTGTTCGGCCAGCGTCTTGGCGAACTCCGTCTTGTTGCCGTCGGTCGAGACGAAGTAGAACCAGTCGCCCTTGTCCGGCTTCATCGCGGCGGCGAGCGCCTCCTCGCCCGGGTTCCCGATCGGTCCCGGGGGCAGGCCGCGGTAGAAGTAGGTGTTGTACGGGTCGTCGTGGTTGCGGATCTCGTCGATCCCGATGTTGATGTTGCTCTGGTTCTTCAGGTAGTTGTACGTCGAGTCGAACTCGAGCTTGCCGTTCGTCTCGGTGTTGCCGGGCTCCAGCCGGTTGTAGACGACAGCGGCCATCTTCTTGAAGTCGTCGTGGGTCTTGCCCTCGGCCTGGATCAGGCTGGCCACCGTGACGACCTGGAGCGGCGAGTCCAGGCCAAGCTTCCGGGCCGCCGCCTCCACTCCGGCCTTCTCGTAGACCTTCGTCGCCCGCTCGACCATCTGCCGCAGCACGTCCTCGGGCTTGGTGCCCTTGGCGGCGCTGTAGCGGGAGGGGAAGAGGAACCCTTCGAGCGGGTCCTTGATCTTCGGGTTGTCGTCGGCCCAGTCGGGCAGGCCCAGGTTCTTGACCTGCTTCTTCGCGACGTCCTTGGTGGTGCCGGCCGGGACGCCGAGCTTCTTGTCGATGGCCGAGTAGACGGACGCGTCCCGCAGGCCCTCGGCGATGATGAGCGCGTTGAGGTTCTTGGGGTCGGTCATCATCTCGACGGCCTCGGCGGCGGCCATCTGCTTGCGCAGGATGTAGACCCCGGGCTGGATGGAGTTGCCCTTGGGGTTCGCGTTCTGGGCCGCCACGAACGCGTCGACGCTCTTGACGACGCCCTCGGTCTTGAGGATGTTGCCGATCTGGTTGCCGGTCGCGCCGTCGGGGATCTCGACCTGGACCTCGCCGGTGCCGCTGCCCGAGAAGTCGGGGGCCGGCCCGAATCGCTCCTGCCACATGTCGTAGCCGAGGTAGCCGACGCCGCCCACGACGCCGACGAGGATCACCCCGGCGACCAGGCAGGCCGTACCGCTGCGCCGCTTGGGCCGGTTGCGCTTGTCGCCGCGGCGGCCCCCGCTCGCGGGCTCGTCCTCGTAACCGTCGTCGTCGCCGCGCTGGCCCGGGGCGTCCGTGAAGAACGGGTGGGTCTCCGGCTCGGGCTCCCCGGCCCACTCGGCGGGCTGCTGCTGGGCGTACGGCTGCCCCTGCACGGGGTGGGTGCCGGTGTCGTACGGCTGGTGCTGCGGGCCGCGGTTGTTCGGCGGCTGGGGCGGCGGGTAGGCGTCGGGAGTGCCGTAGAGGTCCGGGCGCTCGCCCGCGTACGGGTCCTGGGGCTGCTGTCCGTAGACCTCGCCGGGCCCGTATGCCGCGGTCGCGCCGGTCTGCGAGGGGTCCCAGCCGTAGCCCTGCTGGTCGGGGTGGTACGGCTCGGTGTACTGGTGCTGTCCCGTGGCGTACGTGTCGGGGGCGGCGTCCCAGTGCGGCTGCTGCGGGTAGTGCTGCTGCCCGTCCCATCCCGGCTCCCCGTAGAGAGGGTCATCGGGATGCCACGGTTCGGGGCCACGGCCCGGGCCATACTCAGTCATCAATCCCCACAAAGCAGCGAGACGGTTCCCGATCCGCCTCAGTTCCAAACGGCGGGGTGCGATTTTCAGTCACCCCGTCGGGTCCCGCGGAACGTTACCGTATCGCGATCAGATGACCACTTCGACGCTCTCCCCCGGAGCCCGGCCGGACGCCCGTTCTGTCTCCAGGGCGTTCTGGAGGATGACCACGGCCGCCGCCTGGTCGACGACCTTGCGGCCCTTCTTGGCGTTGACGCCGGAGGCGCGCAGGCCGTGGGCCGCGGAGACGGTGCTCATCCGCTCGTCGACCAGGCGCACCGGAACGGGCGCCACGGTCCGGGCGAGCGTCTGCGCGAAGGCCCGTACTTTCTTGGCCGCCGGGCCCTCCCCGCCGCTGAGCGAGCGGGGCAGGCCGACCACGACCTCGATCGGCTCGTACTCCTCGACGAGGGCCGCGAGGCGCCGGTGGGCGGCCGGGACATCGCGTCCCGGGACGGTCTCCACCGGGGTGGCGAGGACCCCGTCGGGGTCGCACGAGGCGACCCCGATCCGGGCGTCCCCGACGTCCACGGCGATGCGGCGGCCGCGTCGCACGGCCCCCGCACCCTGGTCATCCATCACAGGATTCTCACGCCTTCTCCGCGACCAGCCGCTCCACGGCGGCCACGGCGTCCTCGATGGCGGCCGGGTTCTGCCCGCCGCCCTGGGCGACGTCGTCCTTCCCGCCGCCGCCTCCGCCGAGGGTCTTGGCGGCGGTACGGACCAGCTCGCCGGCCTTGACACCGCGCTCGCGGGCGGCCTCGTTGGTGGCGACCACGGTCAGCGGGCGGTCGCCCGCGACGGTGAACAGGGCGACGACGGCCGGGCGGCCGCCCTGGATCCGGCCGCGCACGTCGAGAACCAGCTTGCGCAGGTCGTCAGCGCCCGTGCCGTCCGGCACCCGGCCGGTGACCAAAGCCACACCCCGTACGTCCCGGGCGCCCTCGGCGAGGCCGGCGGCGGCCTGGAGGACCTTCTCCGCGCGGAACCTCTCGATCTCCTTCTCGGCGTCCCGCAGTTTGGCGAGCATTCCGGCAATCTTCTCCGGAAGTTCCTCCGGGCGCCCCTTCACCAGGTCGGTCAGCCGGGAGACGACGGTGTGCTCGCGGGCCAGGAAGCTGTACGCGTCGACGCCGACCAGGGCCTCCACGCGGCGCACGCCGGAGCCGATGGAGGACTCGCCGAGCAGCTTGACGAGGCCGAGCTGGGCGGTGTTGTGGACGTGCGTGCCGCCGCACAGCTCCTTGGAGAAGTCGCCGATGGTGACCACGCGCACCCGCTCGCCGTACTTCTCGCCGAACTCGGCGATGGCGCCCTGCTTCTTGGCCTCGGACATGCTCATCACCTCGGCGGTGACGTCGAGTTCGCGGGACAGCACCTCGTTGATCCGCTGCTCGACGTCGGTCAGCACCGTGCCGGGCACGGCGGCCGGGGAGCCGAAGTCGAAGCGGAAGCGGCCCGGGGCGTTCTCCGAACCGGCCTGGGCGGCCGTCGGGCCGAGGGCGTCGCGCAGCGCCTGGTGGGTCAGGTGCGTGGCACTGTGGGCGCGGGCGATGGCGCGGCGGCGGGTGACGTCGATGGCGGCGTACGCGGCGGAGCCGACGGTCACCTCGCCGACCTGGACGACGCCCTTGTGCACGCTGACGCCCGGGACCGGCTGCTGCACGTCGCGGATCTGGATGACGGCACCGCTGTCCAGCCTGATCCGGCCGGTGTCGGCCTGCTGGCCGCCGCCCTCGGCGTAGAAGGGGGTGCGGTCCAGCACGACCTCGACCTCGTCGCCCTCCTGGGCGGCGGGCGAGGGGGCGCCGTCGACCAGCAGGCCGACGACACGGGACTCGCCTTCGGTGTCGGTGTAGCCGGTGAACTCGGTGGCGCCGGAGGCGTCGGCGACCTCGCGGTACGCGGACAGGTCGGCGTGGCCCTGCTTCTTGGCCTTGGCGTCGGCCTTGGCGCGCTCCCGCTGCTCCTTCATCAGGCGGCGGAACCCGTCCTCGTCCACGGACAGGCCCTGCTCGGCGGCCATCTCCAGGGTGAGGTCGATCGGGAAGCCCCAGGTGTCGTGGAGCAGGAACGCCTTGTCGCCGGGGAGCACGGTGGAGCCGGCGGCCTTGGTGTCGGAGACGGCGCCGTCCAGGATGTTGGTGCCGGTCTTGAGGGTCTTGAGGAAGGCGGCCTCCTCGCCGAGGGCGACCGTCTCGATCCGCTTGCGCTCGGTCTCCAGCTCCGGGTACTGCTCGCCCATCGTCTTGATGACCGTGTCGACGAGGGCGCCGACCACCGGCTCGGTGGCGCCGAGCAGCCGCATGTTGCGGATGGCGCGACGCATGATCCGGCGCAGCACGTAGCCGCGGCCCTCGTTGCCGGGGGTGACGCCGTCGCCGATGAGCATGACGGAGGTGCGCAGGTGGTCGGAGACCACGCGGAGCGAGACGTCGGAGCCGTGGGCGGCGCCGTAGGAGACGCCGGTGAGTTCGGTGGCCTTGTCGATGACGGCGCGCGAGGTGTCGATCTCGTACATGTTCCGCACGCCCTGCAGGATCATGGCGAGGCGCTCGAGGCCGAGACCGGTGTCGATGTTCTTCGACGGCAGGTCGCCGAGGATCGGGAAGTCCTCCTTGCCGCCGCCCTCCCCGCGCTCGTACTGCATGAAGACCAGGTTCCAGATCTCCACGTAGCGCTCGTCGTTGACGGCCGGGCCGCCCTCGACACCGAACTCGGGGCCCCGGTCGTAGTTGATCTCGGAGCAGGGGCCGCAGGGGCCCGGGACGCCCATGGACCAGAAGTTGTCCTTCTTGCCCAGGCGCTGGATGCGCTCGGCCGGGACGCCGATCCTCTCGCGCCAGATCTGCTCGGCCTCGTCGTCGTCGAGGTAGACGGTGATCCACAGCCGCTCGGGGTCCAGCCCGTAGCCGCCGTCCGCCACGGAGCCGGTCAGCAGCTCCCAGGCATAGGTGATCGCGCCCTCTTTGAAGTAGTCGCCGAAGGAGAAGTTGCCGCACATCTGGAAGAACGTGCCGTGCCGGGTGGTCTTGCCGACCTCTTCGATGTCCGGCGTGCGCACGCACTTCTGCACGCTCGTGGCACGCGGGAAGGGCGGCTTGACCTCGCCGAGGAAGTACGGCTTGAACGGGACCATGCCCGCGGGGACCAGCAGCAGGGTCGGGTCGTCCGCGATGAGCGACGCCGAGGGAACGACGGTGTGCCCGCGCTCCTCGAAGAAGCGCAGCCAGCGGCGACGGATTTCAGCCGACTCCATCAGTGGTCCTCATTCCGGTTGTACGGGTTGCTCGTGCCCAGCGCCGCCGGTCGGTGCGGGGCGGGCAGTTCTTCTCGGTGGTCCCGGGACTCGATGCCCAGGGCGTCGTTCAGTTCTTCCTGGCGCTGTGCCATACCGGCACGGACGTCGAGGGCGAACCCCTTGAGGCGGTGGCCCGCCTCGACGGCCTTGTCGGCCGCCTGCGCGGCGAGGCTCTCCGGCGTCAGCTGCCTGAGCTTGCGGTTGACCTTGGCGGTCGCCCACACGCCGGCGGCGGCGCCCGCGGTGAACCAGAACGTGCGGCGGAACATGGTGGTTCAGGCCTTTCCGCCGCGCGTGCGCCGGCTGCCTCGCCGGGCCGACGGCAGTGTGCGTCCTACGATCACGGTACGGCGCCGCGCGGGCGGCTGCGCGTCCTTTCTGGCCAGGGCCTGGCGCACCCCGTAGCCGAAGGCCGCGACCTTGACCAGGGGGCCGCCGAAGGTGGTGGCGAC
>NZ_LIQY01000410.1 GCF_001418495.1 Streptomyces pathocidini
TCCGCGCGGTCGAGAAGTTCGACTACACCAAGGGCTTCAAGTTCTCCACGTACGCGACCTGGTGGATCCGCCAGGCCATCACGCGCTCCATCGCGGACCAGTCCCGCACGATCCGGCTGCCCGTCCACCTGGTCGAGGAGCTCGGCCGGATCCGGCGCGTGCAGCGCGAGTTCAACCGGGAGAACGGCCGCGACCCGGAGCACGCGGAGATCGCCGACGAGCTGGGCTCCACGACCGGGCGCGTCGGCGACGTGCTCGACTGGGCGCGCGACCCGGTCTCGCTCAACATGTCGGTGGACGACGAGGGCGAGACCCAGTTCGGCGACCTGCTGGAGGACACCTCCGCGGCCACGCCCGAGCAGTCGGTGCTGGTGATGCTGCGCCGTGAGGGCTTGGACGAGCTGATCGGCCGGCTCGACGACCGCACGGCGTCGATCATCAAGATGCGGTACGGCATCGACGACGGCCGTGAGCGCACGCTGACCGAGGTTGGCAAGCAGCACGGCCTGACGCGCGAGCGGATCCGGCAGATCGAGAAGCACGCGCTGCTCGAACTGAAGAAGATGGCCCGTGACACGGGTTTTGACGAGGCCGCGTAGCGCGGACGCGGTACCCGCGACCGAACCCCCTGTAATGCGCGCATGATCCTCACCGTCACCCCCAACCCCAGCCTGGACCGTACGTACGAGCTCCCGGGCCTCACCCGCGGCGCGGTGCTGCGTGCTGCGGCCGACCGGGTCGACCCCGGTGGCAAGGGCGTCAACGTCTCGCGCGCGGTCGCCGCCGCCGGGCACCGCACGGCCGCGGTCGTCCCGCTCGGCGGCCCGGAGGGCGCGCTGCTCGCCCGGCTGCTGGGCGAGCACGGCATCGAGGTGGCCGGAGTGCCGGTCGCCGGTTCGACCCGAGTCAACGTCACGCTCGTCGAGGCCGACGCCACCCTGACCAAGGTCAACGCGGCCGGGCCCGAACTGACCGCGGGAGAGGCCGAGGCGCTGCTGGAGACCGTACGCGTCCGGTCCGCGTCCGCCGACTGGGTCGCCTGCTGCGGCAGCCTGCCGCGCGGCCTGCCGCCCGAGTGGTACGCGGAGTTGGTCGCCCGGGCGCACCGGGCGGGCGCCCGGATCGCCCTCGACACCTCCGGGCCCGCGCTGGACGCGGCCCTGCGCGAGCGGCCCGACGTCGTCAAGCCGAACGCCGAGGAGCTGGCCGAGGCCGTCGGCCGGCCGCTGGCCACGGTCGGCGACGCGGTCAGGGCGGCGGAGGAACTGCTCGACCGCGGCGCCCGGGCGGTGCTGGCGAGCCTCGGCGCGGACGGCCAACTCCTGGTCGGCGGCTCCGGCACGTACTTCGGCGGCGCTCGGGTCGTGGCCGTCCGCAGCAACGTCGGCGCCGGGGACGCCTCCCTCGCCGGGTTCCTCGCGGCGGGCGGCGTCGGCGAGGCGGCGCTGGCGGCGGCCGTCGCCCACGGCGCGGCCGCGGTACGGCTGCCCGGCAGCCAGATGCCGACGCCTGCCGACCTGGATCCGGCGTCGGTCACGACGACGGCGGACATCCCTCTGGACCGACCGCTGCGGGAGCCGGCGCGATGAGCGCGGCGGTCGTCCGCGCGCGCCACCCGCGGCGCGCCGTCCCCGGAGTCCGGCCGTGATCGCCACCGCCGACGCCGCGATCTTCGCGCACGACGTGGAGGCGCGGGACAGGGCGCGGTTCGCCGGGAAGCCGACCGTCGCCGTCGGCGCCTAGGCCGGGACCAACCGGTCCGCCGAACTCACCGCCGAGGCCCGGGAGAGGAGAGGGCCGTGCGCGGCTAGGTCGCCGAGCCCGCCGCCACGCCGCGGCCGCGCCGTGGGCGACGGCCGCCGCGTCCGGCGGGGCGCCGACGGGCCGTGCTGGCGAGCCGGGCGACGGCTTCGCCACCCGGCTGCCCAATTGGCTGATGACCGGTGTCAGTTACGCGGTCCCGTTCGTCGCTGTCGTGCGGGACTGGATCGCCGACACCGTGACGCCGGCCACCACCGAGAGTGCCGCGGCCACCCCGGCGAGCAGCACCGCCCAGTGCCCGGCGAAGGTGCACGCGAGCACGGCGAGCGCGGTCGCCGGCAGGATCGCCTGCCCGATGCCGCGCTTGCTGTGCCGCGCGTGCAGCAGCCATACGGTGACGAGGTACAGCGCCGCGGGAACGGTCACGCAGGCCGCCGCCGTGGTGGTCGAGATGTGCGCCTTGCCGATGGACTCCTCGATCGCCACCTCGATCCCCGCCCCGGTCGCGGCCGCCGAGCCGAAGACGAGGTAGTGGCCGTAACCCCACAGGAAAGCCGTGCGGTTGGAGGTCAGGTGCTCGTGGACGGGCACGACGAAGTAGATCCACCACGCCGAGAAGATGATCAGCAGCCCGCCGCCCGCGATCGGCAGCAGATCGCCCAGCGCCTCGTTCTCGTCGAGAGCCACCCGCACGCCCGCCGTCGCCGCCAGGATCGTCTCGCCGAGCACGATGATCAGGAACAGCCCGTACCGCTCCGCAATGTGGTGCGGATGCCAGGTCGTCTCCCGCACCCGCTCGGCCCACATCGGAACCATGAGTTCCAGGATGGCCATGCCGAGGAACAGCCACGGCTTCGCGCCGTCCGGCAGCAACAGCAGCCCCAGCCAGCCGACTTGGCAAGCCCCGACGCCGAACGCGTACCGCAGTGCCGTGCGGCGCTCCTCCCCGTGGGCGGACAGCCCCGCCCGCAGCCACTGGCTGATGAGCGCGACCCGCATGACCACGTAGCCGAACCAGACGACTCCGAACTCGCTGTGGTCGAACGCTCGCGACACACCCGCGGCGAGGATCAGCACGCCGGCCATCTGCACCAGGGTCGTGACCCGGTACAGGACGTCGTCGGTGTCGTAGGCGGACGCGAACCAGGAGAAGTTCATCCACGCCCACCAGATGGCGAAGAACACCATCGCGTAGCCGCTGACCCCGTGCCCGATGTGGCCCTCCGCGAGGGCGTGCACCAGCGCCACCCCCGCCTGGGCGATGGCCACGACGAAGACCAGGTCGAAGAACAGCTCCAGGGGCGTGGCCGCGCGGTGCTCCTCGTCGCGGTCGCGGGCGGTCATCCGGCGCAGCGGCGCGGCCGCCTTGCCGTGTCCCGGGCCCGTCACCTCGGACCGGGATTGCTCGCTCATCTCGGGTACCCCTCCGTGTGCTGCCGTCCGTTCGTGTTACCGCCCGCACCCTAATCCCCCTCACCCATGCGCTGCGCATATCGGGCTGATCTTCATATAAGCCGTTACGGTGACGGTGTGTCCGACCCCCAAGCCGAGGCCCGAGCCGATGTCTCAGGCGGCATCCCGGGAGAGCAGCCGGCCCAGGCCCGGGCCGGGGCACCTCCGGCAGGCGACGCGCCGGCCGGGGCACTCCCCGCAGGCGACGCGCCCTCGCCCGCCTCGCTGCGGGCGAGTTCCGTGGCCACCGCCGTCTCGCTGCTGCTCGTCCTCGCCATCGTGCTCGGCAGCCGCGTCCTGCGGAACTTCGACGCCGCTCTCCTCCCGTACGCCGTCGCGACCGTCTTCCTCGCCTTCGGCGTCGCCTACCGCTACATGCTCTGGCTCTCCGCCCCCGCCTCCCGCTGCCTCCTCCGCCAGGCCCGGCGCGGCGTCTTCTTCCGCGTCCGTGCCCTCTTCTCCCGTGCTTCCCTCTCCCGGGCTCGCCACCCGCTGCGCACGGCCGCCCGTCAGCGCGCCCGGGCCGAGACCCGCGCGACGGCCCGAGCCGGGGGCACCGCCCAGGCTCCGGCCTTCACCGCCCAAGCCCCGGCCTTCACCGCCCAAGCCCCGGCCTTCACCGCCCAAGCTCCGGCCATCACCGCCCAGGCTCCGGCCTTCACCGCCCAAGCCCCGGCCATCACCGCCCAGGAGCCGGTTTTCAGAGAGCGCCCCCGCGCCCGCCGGATCGCCCACCAACTGCTGCTCTGGGGCAGCGCCCTGGCCGTGCTGATCACCTTCCCCCTCACCTGGGGCTGGATCAGCTTCACCGCCACCAGCGCCGCGGGCCCCGGCTACGAACTGCGCGTCTGGGGCTACCGGTTGGCCGGATTCGATGCGCTGTCCATCCCCGGATGGGCCCTCTTCCACGCCCTGGACCTGGCGGCGGTCCTGGTGATCGCCGGGGCCGGGTACTTCCTGTGGCGGCGCATGCGCGACCGCGGCGCGCTGACCGGACAGCGGTTCGCCTACGACCTGGTGCCGCTGCTCGCGCTGATCGTGGTCGCCGTGACCGGGCTGCTGCTCACCTTCTCCTCCCTCGTCCTGCGCGGCGGCGGCTACGAGTTCCTGGCTCTCCTCCACATGGCCTCCGTCGTCTTCGCCCTCATCTACCTCCCGTTCGGCAAGTTCTTCCACGTCGTGCAGCGGCCCGCCGCGACCGGCATGCGCCGCGCCGCCCACCCCGCCGCCCCGGCCGCCCAGGACGGCGCCGCGGTCCTCGTCTGCCGGCGTTGCGAGGAGCCCATCGGCGCCGCCTCCGCCATCGAGGACCTGCGCACCACCATGCGCGAACTCGACCTCGGCTTCGACGAGTGGGCCGAGTACTGCCCGCGCTGCAAACGGCAGTTGCGCGGCGCCGCCTACCTCACCCAGGTCAAGAAGGGCTACGTGTGAGCCCGCCCGGCAGCGGAGAGACGCTCGTGCCCACCCACTGCTGCTTCTGCGGAGTGCAGTGCGGGATGTATCTGCGGGTGGACCGCCGCGGCAAGGTATTCGGCGTCGAGCCCCGCGACCACGACATCAACCGGATGCGGCTGTGCGCCAAGGGCATCGAGGCCTACCAGCAGATCAACCACCCCGACCGGCTGACCTCCCCGCTGCTCCGCCGCACCCGCGACGAGCCCTTCCGCCCCGCCTCCTGGGAGGAGGCCCTGGACCTCACCGCGGCCGAGATGCGGCGCATCCAGGACGCGCACGGGCGCGACGCCTTCGCCGTCCTCGGCGGATCGGGCCTGACCACCGAAAAGGCCTATCTGGTCGGCAAGTTCGCCCGCGTCGCGCTGGGCACCCGGCACGTCGACCACAACGGCAGCCTCTGCACGGCCGCTGCCGCCACCGCCAACCACCTGGCCTTCGGCATCGACCGCGCCGCCAACCCGTTCTCCGACATCCTCCTCTCCGACTGCCTCCTGATCGCCGGCGCGAACATCGGCGACACCTTCCCCGTCCTGACGCGCTACCTGTGGGGGGCCCGGGACCGTGGGGCGCACCTGGTCGTCGTCGACCCGCGCGAGACCGCCGTCGCCCGCACCGCCGACGTCCACGTCGCCCTCCGGCCCGGCACCGACACCGCCTTCTTCAACGCCGTCCTGCACGTCGTCGACCGCGACGGGCTCACCGACCGCGCCTTCCTCGACGCCCACACCACCGGCTGGGAGGAACTGCGCAAGACCGTCGCCGCGTACCCGCCCGAACGAGCCGTCGCGGTCTGCGGCATCCCCGCCGAGCAGGTCGAACGGGTCGCCGCGCTCTTCGGGGCCGCGCGCAACGCCATGGCCTGGCACACCCGCGGCATCGAGCAGCACCCCCGGGGCGCCGACACCTGCCTGTCCGTCATCAACCTCTGCGCCGCCACGGGCAATCTCGGCCGTCCCGGCGCCGGTTACGGCACCATCGCCGGCCAGGGCAACGGCCAGGGCGGGCGCGAGCACGGCCAGCAGTACGACACGCTGCCCGGCGGCCGCTCCATCACCGACCCCGCCCACCGCCGCGCGACCGCCGCCCTCTGGGGCATCGAGGAGGCCGAACTCCCGGAGGCCGGAACCCCGATGGCCGAGATGACGGGGCAGATGCGCCGCGGTGAGATCCGCGGACTGCTCGGGCTCGGCAACAACGCCCTCGTCACACTCCCCGACCACTCCTCCGCCCAAGCCGCCTACGATGCCCTCGACTTCCACGTCCAGTGCGACTCTTTCCTCTCCGAGACCGCCGCCCATGCCCACGTCGTCCTCCCCGTCGCCACCTGGGCCGAGGACGAGGGGGTCATGACCAACGCCGAGGCCCGGGTCGTCAAGCACAACAAGGCCCAGGACCCGCCGCCCGGAGTGCGCACCGACACCTGGGTGCTGTGCCAACTCGCGCTCCGCCTCGGCCACGGCGACCGGTTCGCCTTCGCCGGCTCGCGCGAGGTCTTCGACGAGCTGCGCACCGCCACCGCGGGCGCCCCCGTCGACTACTCCGGCATCACCTACGAGCGGCTGGCCGAGACCGGCGGCATCGCCTGGCCCTGCCCGTCCACCGACCACCCCGGCACCCCGCGCCTCTTCGAGGACGGCAGGACCCGCCACCCCGACGGCGCCGTCCACCTGCACCCCGTCGAATGGCGCGAGCCCGCCGACCCGTACGACGACGCGTACCCGATGACCTTCACCACCGGCCGCGCGGCCGCGCACTACCTCTCCGACACCCACCAGCCACCCAACCTTCCTCGGACCAAGGGGAGTTGACCGCTCATGATGGGCAGAACGATCTTCATCGACCCGGGCCGCTGCATCGGCTGCCGGGCGTGCGTCTCCGCCTGCCGCGAGTGCGACTCCCACCGAGGCACCTCCCTGATCCATCTCGACCTCTCCGACGAGGGCCACAGCGCCGCCTCCCTTCCCACCGTGTGCATGCACTGCGAGGACCCGGTCGCACCCTGCGCCGAGGTGTGCCCGGCCGACGCGATCCTCGTCACCCCGGACGGGGTGGTGCAGCAGGCCGACCCCACCCGCTGCATCGGCTGTTCGAACTGCGTGAACGCCTGCCCCTTCGGCGTCCCCGTCGTGGACACCCGGGCGCGCCTCCAGATGAAGTGCGATCTCTGCTACGACCGCACCGCTCACGGCCTCGCGCCCATGTGTGCCACCGTCTGCCCGACCGGCGCCCTCTTCTACGGCACTCTCGAGGAACTCCGCGCCGAGCGCCCCGGCGTGCGGGTCGCCGACTCCTTCGCTTTCGGCGACGTGGTCCTGCGGACCGGCGTGGCCACGGTCGTCCCCGCGGACAAGGTCGACTGGCCGGTTCCCGGCGGGCTGCCGGTCGTGGAGGTGAACGGAGTGGACGTCCCATGAGCGGCACGACGGACGACACCGCCCCGGACAGTCCCGTCACCGACACCACCCCGGACAGTCCCGCCACCGACGCGGCCCCGGACGGGGCCGTCACCGACACCGTCCCAGCCGGGGCCGGGAACGGGCGCGCCCCGTACCCGGCCCCGGCT
>NZ_LIQY01000411.1 GCF_001418495.1 Streptomyces pathocidini
GGCCTGCATCGGCGCCGGAGTCATCGGCGGCGGCTGGGCCGCCCACTTCCTGGCCCGCGGCTACGACGTGACAGCCTGGGACCCGGCCCCCGACGCCGCCGGCAAGCTGCGCCGCCTGGTGGCCGCCGCCTGGCCCGCGCTGGAGCAGCTCGGCCTCGCCGAAGGCGCCTCGCCCGACCGGCTCACCGTCGCCGCGAGCCTCGAAGAGGCCGTCGCCGACGCCCAGTTCGTACAGGAGAGCGCCCCCGAGAAGCTGGAGCTCAAGCGCGGACTGCTGGCCCGGCTCGCCGCCGCCGCGCCCGCCGGGGCCGTCATCGCCTCCTCCACCTCCGGCTACCCCATGACCGACATGCAGACCGAGGCCGCCGACCCCGGCCGCCTCGTCGTCGGCCACCCCTTCAACCCGCCCTACCTCATCCCGCTCGTCGAGGTCGTCGGCGGCGAGAAGACCGACCCGGCCGCGGTGGAGTGGGCCTCCCGCTTCTATGAGGCGGCCGGCAAGTCCGTCATCACCATGGACCGCGAACTGCCCGGCTTCATCGCCAACCGCCTCCAGGAGGCGCTGTGGCGCGAGGCCCTGCACATGGTCGCAGGCGGCGAGGCGACGGTGCGCGACATCGACGCCTCCATCACCGAAGGCCCCGGCCTGCGCTGGGCGTTCATGGGCCCCTGCCTGACCTTCGCCCTCGCGGGCGGCGAGGGCGGCATGGCGCACATGCTCGACCACTTCGGCCCGTCCCTGAAGTCCCCCTGGACCCGCCTGGAGGCGCCGGAGCTGGACGAGGCGCTGCGCACGGCCATGGTCGAGGGCTGCGACGAGGCCGCGGACGGGCGCACCATCGCCCAGCTCGCCGCCGAACGCGACCAGGGCGTCATCGATGTACTCCGCGCCACCGGCCGTCTGCCGAGGCCGCGTTCCGACGAGGCGGGAGGGACCGAGTGAGCGACCGGCTCCCCGACTTCCGGCAGACCGTGCGGCCCGAGTGGATCGACTACAACGGGCACATGAGCGAGGCCTTCTACGTCCTGGTCTTCGGCCACGCCACGGACATGATGATGGCCGGGACCGGCCTCGGCGCCGGCTACCGCGAGGACACCGGCTGCTCCCTCTACACGGCCGAGTCGCACATCCGGTACCTGCGCGAGGTCGAGGAGGGCGCCGAACTCACCGTCCGTACGCGGGTGCTGGGGGCGGCCGCCAAGAAGGTGCGCTTCTCCCACGAGATGTACGTGGCTGCGGGCGAGGACGGGCCGGAGAGCGGGCCCGTCGCCACCACCGAGCTCCTCGGCATTCATGTCGACCAGAAGCTGGGCCGCGCCGCCCCGCTGCCCGACGCCGTACGGGAGCGGTTCGAGGCCCTGGTCGAGGAGGCCCCCGAGTGGGCGGGCCGCTCCATCGGCCCGGTCCAGCGGCCCGGTCGGCACGGAGGCGTGGAGCCCGGCCCTAGAGTGACGTAGGCGGGGGATCCCCGACGCGATCTCGAGCCAAGGAGCCAGGGTGCCGGCTGAATTCCTGACCGTGCTGACCACCACCGACAGCGCCGAGAAGGCCGAGGCGCTCGCGCGCGGCGCCATCCACGCGCGCGTGGCGGCGTGCGCGCAGATCAGCGCGCCGATCACCTCGGTGTACCGGTGGGAGGGCGCGATCCAGACCGAGCCCGAATGGCAGGTGCTCTTCAAGACGAGCACGGCGCGGTACCGGGAGCTCGAGGCGTACATCGAGGGCACCCACGCCTACGACACCCCGGAGATCATCGCGACCCCCGTCGTGCAGGGCAGCCCCGACTACCTCGCGTGGGTCGCGGCGGAGACGGCGAAGGAGGAGCCGGGCTCCTGAGGAGCCCTGCCGGAGCGGGACGGCTCCATAGGAGCGGCTTCCGGACCGGCCCCTAGGAGCCGGAAGGCACCGGCGGCTCCGGGGCCGGGCTCTCGTCCGGTGGCGGTTCCGTCGGGCCCGGCTGCTCCGTCCCGCCGCCCGGCGGGGACTCGTCCGGCCCCGGAGCCGTCGGGGTCTCCTGCCCCGGAGGCTCCGGCGAGGCGTCAGGACCGGGCCCGGTGGGCGTCCCGCCCTCCCCCGGAGGGGGCGCGTACGGGCCGTCGGTCGGGCGGGGCGCCGGCCGGTCGGCCGAGCCCGTGTCGCCCGCCGGGCGCGCGAACCAGCCGCCCGTGTCCGGGTCGAACAGCACGAAGCTCTCCATCGCGCGGGGCGCGGGCACCACGACCACCAGGTTCGACGCCTTGTAGCCGGGCCAGGCCTCGCCCCGCTCGTGCACCGTCCCCTTGATGGCCACCGGCGGCGTCAGCGGGTTCCCGCAGGCGCAGCGGACGCGCGGCATGCCGCGGTCGTCCACCAGCACGGCCGTACCGGCCTGGAGCACCGCCTGGAAAGCGGTCGCCCTGCCGTTCTGGTAGCCGTGGTTGGTCACCCGCGTGTCCGCGCGCAGCTGTACGGGCGTGAGTCCGCGCAAGTACGCCGGGATCCGGCCCTCGTTGATGCCCGCGACGCCCGCGAAGGCGCGGGCCTTCGCGCGGTCCGAGGTCAGGTAGTCGATCTGCTTCTCCACGTCGCAGCTCGCCTCGTCGCGCCTCCCGCCGTACAGGCCCGGCGCCGAACCCCGCACGGAGCGCACGGTGTTGGGCCCGCCCGTCTGCCCGTCCGACGGGCCCGGGCTCGGGCTCGCGGTGGGCGTGGCCGAGGGGAGCGAGGAGTCCTTCGCGGTGGAGTTGGTGAAGGGATCCGGTCCCTTGGAGGAGGCGCCCTGGAGGAACAGCTCGCCGCCCTTGCCGGACTCCCGCCCCGTGCCCGATTCGCCGGACGGGCGCGTGAGGATCAGGACCAGCGCCAGCGCGGCGATCACGGCCCCCGCGATGACCGCGATCCGCGGCGCGGACCGCCACCAAGGGGTGTGCGGGCCCCCGCCGTCGGGGCCCGGTTCCGGCTCCGGCGGCGGCCCGCCTGGCTCACTCGGCCCGCCTGGCTCACTCGGTCCGCCCGGTCCACTCGGCCCGCCCGGAGGTCCGGATCCGCCGCCGGGCGGCCGCTTCGACAGCGGTCCCGAAGGCGGTCCCGACGGAGGCCCCGAAGGCGGCTCGGCCGGTCGGCCGCCGCCCGAGGGCGACTCGGAAGTCACGCCTTCATTGTGTGCGCCGCTCCCGCACGCCCCGCAAGCGGACCCGCGGTCCCGTGCTTACGGTGGGTGGAGGGGGATGAACCGTACGAGACGGGGACGGACAGTGTGAGCCGGACGTCAAGCCCCGCCCCGCCAGGGGCGGCACCCGCACTGCGCCCCGTCCATGCCTGGCGGGACGCCCTCGCCACTGTGGCCGCGGCCCTGGTCACCATGTGGGTCGTCGCCACGCTCGGCCTGTGGGCAGCGGGCGCCGGAGCCCTGCCCTCCGGATCGTTCCCGCGCGTGGTCGCCGCCACCGTCGTCATGGCGGTCGGCGGCTCGGTCGAACTGCACGGCGACGCCGGGTTCCTCGCGGAGACCGACGCGGCCATCGACGTCGTCCCGCTGTCCGTGACGCTCGCCGGAGCCCTCGTCACCTCCGCCGCCTTCCTCGCGCCGCTGCGCTTCCGCGCCGTGGCCGACAGCCGCGAGATGCTCGGCCGCGTCGGACGCACCGCCGCCCTGTGGCTCCTCGCCATGCTCCTGCTGGCCCTGGTCGCCCGCCACACGTTCCGGATCTCCGTCGGCGGCGGCATCATCGAGGACATCGGCGAGGCGCTCGGCGCCACCCCGAAGGTGGGCTTCAGCGCCGAGATCGCCCCCACCATGGGCTTCGGCCTGCTGTGGCTGCTGGCCGTGCTCGCGATCACCTTCCTGGTCTCCCACCGCGCCCCGCTGCCCTCCCGGCTGCTGCGCTTCCAGGAGTCCGTGCGCCCGCCCGCGTACGCGATGCTGCTGGTGCTGCTCTGCTACGTGCTGATCGCGCTGGTCATCGGCCTGATCACCGCCATCACCCACGGCCACCCGGCCGAGACCGTCGCCGTCCTGCTCCTGGGGCTGCCCAACCTCGCGTGGATGGGCCTGGGGATCGGCATGGGCGGCTCCTGGCGGGGCCGCGTCGCCGAGGGCATCGGACTGCCGATGCCCCGCGTCCTGGGCGACGTGCTGCGCGTTCCGGGCGGCGGGGACGCGACGCTCGACCTCGGCTCGCTGGCCGAACAGGACGGCCGTGTCTGGCTCCTGCTGCCCCTGGCCGCCGTACTGCTCCTGGCCGCCGGATTCCTCGCGGCCGTCCACTCCCCGGCCCGTACGAAGCACTGGCGGCACGCCCTGCACATGGCCCTCGCCCTGGGGCTCACGACGCTCGTTATCGGGCTGCTCACCCGGGTCGCCGCGCACTACGGGCTCACGGTGATCGGAGTCGGGGACCTGGGGGAGGGGCTCGGCGGCGATGTGTTCCTGAGGGCCGACTTCCTGCCGCTCATCGGCTACGGGCTGCTGTGGGGGCTCGTCACGGGCTTCCTGGGCAGCCTGATGGCCAGGCGCGTGCGGCACCGCGGCGCCGTCACCGGCGACGGGCCCACGGGCCGCGACCAGCCCACTGGCCGCGACCGGCCCCCAGGCCCGGACACGGGCCGGGGCGGGCCCTAGGCGCCCGCCCGGAACACCGGGGCCGCCCAACGCGGCGGAGGCGGCGGCAGGTTCGCGGGTGCGTCGACGCGCGTGGGGGTCCTCGGCGCGGGACCGGCCGGGGCGCCGGCCCGGCCCGCCTCCCGCAGCGCGGCCACGAACGCGCGGCACGTCTCGTACCGCTCCTCCGGCGCCTTGGCCAGCGCCCGCGCCAGCACCGCGTCCGCCGCGCGCGGCAGATCGGGGCGCAGCTCGGACAGCGCGGGCGGCGGGTCGTACTGGTGCGCCCACAGCAGCGCCAGGTCCTCGTCGCGGCGGAACGGCGGGAAGCCGGTCAGCGTCTCGTGGACGACGCACGCCAGCGCGTAGACGTCGCAGCGGCCGTCGACCGGGCGGCCGGAGATCTGCTCCGGCGCCACGTAGTCGAGCGTCCCCACGAACTGGCCCGCGGTGGTGAACCCGGTCGGCGACAGCGACTTCTTCGTCAGCCCGAAGTCCGTCAGATAGACGTGCTCGGGGCGGTCGGGGTCCGTGCCCTCCGCGACCAGGATGTTTCCGGGCTTCACGTCACGGTGGACCAGGCCGTGCGCGTGCGCGGCGTCCAGGGCCGAGGCCATCTGGGCGGCGATCCGGCAGGCCGCCTCCAGCGGCAGGGGCCCGTCGCGGTCCAGCAGCGCCCGCAGGTCGCGCCCGGCGACATAGCGCATCGCGATGTAGAGCACGCCCTCGGCCTCGCCCGCCTCGAAGACCGGCACGATGTGCGGGTGGTCGATGGCCGCGGCCACCCGCGACTCGTGCGCGAACCGCTGCCGGAAGGTGTTGTTCCGGGCCAGTTCGGGGGCCAGCAGCTTGACCGCGACCGTGCGGCCGAGCCGCAGGTCCTGGGCGCGGTAGACGACGGCCATCCCGCCGCGGCCCACCTCGTCCTCCAGCAGGTACCCGGCGATCCGGCGCCCGGTCATCGCCGAGGTGTCGGGCGCGGTGTCGTGCGGGCTGCGCCCGGGCGGGCGCGGACCGGGACCGGAGCCGGGCGCGGTCATGAGGATCCCTGTCCGGGGCCGTGGAATCCGGCGCCATAGGAGCCGGATCCATGGGAGCCAGGGCCACTGGAACCAGAGCCGCCGGAACCAGGGCCGTCGGAGCCGGATCCGCCCGGGTCGGAGCTGCCGGAACCGGACCGATAGGAGCCGGATTCGCCGGAACCGGGCCCATAGGAGCCGGATCCGCCGGAACCGGCCCCATAGGACCCGGATCCGTACGGGTTCCGCCCCGTGTCGTACGGGATCTGCCCGGTCCCATAAGGCTCCTGCTCCGTCCCCTCCGGGGCCCGCCGCGTCTCGTCCGGCGCGCGCCCCGGCGCGTATGTCGTGAGCGAGGCGCCGTCGCAGTAGCACCAGCGCTCCTCCTCGGCGTCGTACAGCCACACCGCCCCGCCGTCCACCACGAGGCCCACCCGCAGCCCACCGGTGCGCCGCTCGAAGGTCTGGCCGTCGGTGTGCCCGGCGGCCAGGTCCTCGGCGGCCTGCCGGTAGCGCGCGAACTCCCGCTCCACGCGCGCGAGGAGCGGCCGCGGATCGGCCGTGCGCTCCGGCGCCCGCCCGGCGGCGGGCGGGGCCTGCGGCACGGACACCAGCAGCCGCCCGTCCACCCACGCCGACCAGCCGTTGGAGCACAGCACCCGCGCCCAGTCGCCCCGACGGTCGGTGACCTCGACCGGCAGCAGCGGGTCGAGCGGCGCGGACGGGTGCGCGCCGTCCGGCGCCGACCAGGTCGGCAGGCCCTCCCGGGGCACCACATGGCCCGGCCGGAAGGCGGGCGAGGGGTCGGGTCCTGTCATCCTGCCCGCCTACTTCCGCATCACCGCGGGCTCCTGCCTGCGCAGCAGCCTGGCGACCACCAGCAGGAAGACGGCCGAGAGGACCACCAGCATCCCCATGTTGACCAGCCAGGTCCCCGCGGAGTGGTCGAAGAGCGGATCCGCGGTCAGCCTGCCCGGCACGGTCCGCTGCAGACCCACCGTCCCCGCCATGGCGCCCAGCGCCCACCGCGCGGGCACGAGCCACGCCAGCTGCTCAAGCCCCACCACCCCGTTCAGCTTGAGCAGCGCGCCGCAGAACACCACCTGGACGAGGGTGAGGAGGACCAGCAGCGGCATGGTGACCTCCTCTTTCCGCACCAGCGCGGACACCACGAGACCCAGTGTCATCGAGGCGAATCCCAGCAGTGCGCCGGCCAGCGTGATCTCGACCAGCGGTGGCAGGAAGACCCCTTGGCCGCCCGGAGCGTTCAGATCCACGCCGACCAGCGCGACCATCGTCAGGACGACCGCCTGGGCGATCGTGATCAGTCCGAGAACCACCACCTTGGACATCAGATACGCGGATCTGGACAGGCCCACCGCCCGTTCCCGCTGATAGATGACCCTTTCTTTGACCAACTCCCTGACGGCGTTCGCCGAGCCCGTCAGCACGGCGCCCACGCTCAGGATCAGCAGGGCGTTGACCCCCGTGCTGTCGGTCAGCGCGCTGCCCGCCAGGGCGCGCGTCATCGCGCCCATCACGAACGGCAGCGCGATCATGATGGCCAGGAAGGTGCGGTCGGCGCTGAGCGCGGCCGCGTACCGCCGTACGAGGGTGAACAGCTGCGCGCCCCAGTTCCGTGCCTTCGGAGGGGGCACGGCGGTGTGCTCGACCTGGGGGACGAGGTCGGTCTGCTCGGTCGCGGCCTTGATGTGCCGCCGGTAGAGGTGCGACTCCAGGTACTGACCCGCCCAGTCCCGCTCCTTGTCGAGCTCGAACGCCTCGAACGCCTCCGGCCACTCCTCGAAGCCGAAGAACGGCAGCGAGTCCTCCGGCGGCCCGTAGAAGGCGATCCGCCCGCCGGGCGCCAGCACCAGCAGCCGGTCGCACACGTTCAGGCTCAGCACGCTGTGCGTGACCACGATGACCGTGCGGCCGTCGTCCGCGAGCCCGCGCAGCATGTGCATCACCGAGCGGTCCATGCCGGGGTCGAGCCCGGAGGTCGGCTCGTCGAGGAAGAGCAGCGACGGCTTCGTGAGCAGCTCCAGCGCCACGCTGACCCGCTTGCGCTGGCCGCCCGAGAGGCTGTGGATGGGCTGGTCGGCCCGCTCGTCGAGGCCCAGCTGGTAGATCACCTCGTGGACCCTGGCCTCCCGCTCCTCCGGGGTGGTGTCCTCGGCGAAGCGCAGCTGGGCGGCGTAGCCGAGGGCACGGCGCACGGTGAGCTGGGTGTGCAGGATGTCGTCCTGCGGTACCAGGCCGATGCGCTGCCGCAGTTCGGCGTAGTCGTGGTAGAGGTCGCGGCCGTCGTAGAGGACGGTCCCGTCGTCGGCGGGCCGGAGCCCGGTGAGCGCGTTGAGCAGCGTCGACTTGCCTGCGCCGCTCGGGCCGACGACGGCGAGCAGGGCCTTCTCGCCCACGGGGAAGGTCACGTGGTCCAGAAGGATCTTGCGGGCCTTGTCGGCGTATACGGCCAGGTTCTGGACGTCGAGCGAGATCTCGCCGGTGTCGACGTACTCCTGGAGCTGGTCGCCGACCAGCCAGAAGTCGCGGTGGCCGATCCCGATGATGTCGTCGGGCCCGACCTGCGCCCGCTTGACCTGCCGGCCGTCGAGGTAGGTGCCGTTGTGGCTGCCCAGGTCGACGATCTCGTAGCCGCCGCGCGGGAGCGAGCGCAGCTCCGCGTGGTGTCGCGAGACCGCGAGCTCGTCGACGAGCAGGTCGTTGTCGGGGGCCCGGCCGATACGGATCCTGCGCACCGGCGGCAGCGCACGTACGGCCGACGGATGCCGGAAGGTGTGGGTGGTGCCGGGGTGGTGGACGGAGGAGGGCAGCCGGAACCCGGTCTGCGGCCCGGACTCCGGGGGCGGGCGCTCGGAGAGGACGGCGCAGGGCCCGTCGGCGGGGTTGCCGAACCGGATGACGCTGCCGGGCCCGACGCCCGACTGCGCCACGCGCCGCCCGTCGGCGTACGTGCCGTTGGTGCTGCCCTCGTCCTCGACCAGCCAGTGGCCCGCCACGGGGCGCAGCACCGCATGGTGCCAGGAGACCCGGGCGTCCCGGAGCACGACGTCGCTCGCGGGATCGCGGCCCACGTGGTAGGACCGGCTCGGACTCATCACCCGCGAGTCGCCGTCGGTTTCCAGGACGAGCTCGGGTGCGACCGGTCGCTCTCCCATATGCGGAAGTTTACGGCGGAGGGCCGCGGCCCGCGGCGCGAGCGGAGCCGAGGCAGACCCGGGGGAGGGGCTGCCGTTCTTCGGGTACGGGACGCCGCGGCACGGCGGGGTCGGCCACGCCCCGTTCCTGCGCGGCAGAACCGAGCCCCAGGAGCCCGCCAGGACGCGCGCCTACGGCCCGCCCGTCACCCCGCGGACCGGCGCTCGGCCGCCGCGCCCCGCCG
>NZ_LIQY01000412.1 GCF_001418495.1 Streptomyces pathocidini
GCGCTCGCGCTGCGCGAGGCCGCGGGCCAGTGCCGCATCCACCTCCTTGAGCCGTACGCGGAGGTGCGGGTGCTGGTCTCGGACGAGTACGTCGGCCCGGTCATGAGCGATCTGTCCGGGCGGCGCGGCCGGGTGGTCGGCACCGAGCAGACGGCCGGCGGGCGGACGCTCGTCAGGGCCGAGATCCCGGAGATCGAGATCGGGCGGTACGCGGTGGACCTGCGGTCACTGTCGCACGGCACCGGCCGGTTCAGCCGCTCGTACGCCCGGCACGAGCCGATGCCGCAGCAGGTGGCGGCGAAGATCCACGAACAGGAGGGCAGCGCCGCCTGATCGCCGCCGGGCCACCGGAGACTGTGGTCTGCCGCTCGCCCCAACTCCCGTGCGGCGAGCGGCAGACCACGGATACCCTGGCACACGGATCCGGAGGCAATCCGTCCTGAACAGGTGGGGTTCGGCACGTGTGCGGACCGCGCCGACCGGGGAAGATCCGCAGCAGCGGCAGACGCAGCAGGGGTGTTGGGGGCGGTAGTGGCAGACGGCGGGTTCGACTTCAGTCCCGGGGCGCAGGTCCCGCTCTTCGGAGCGGCGGGCCAGACGGCGGCGACGAGCGCGCTGTCCTCGGCCGCCTACCGCGACAGCCCCGTGGCCGACCTGCTCAAGGCCGACAGCGAGTGGCACAAGTCGACGGTCAAGGCACCCAAACTGTCGTTGTTCGAGCCGAACTTGGGCGAGGCCTTCGCCCGGGCCGTCCAGGTGCGGATGCTCGGCGGCGCCCGCAAGGCGCTCATCCAGTCCTTCGGCACCGAGCCGCAGCCCGTGGTCGAGCACTGCCTGGCCGCCAACCGCATCCGCAAGGAGCGGGACGTCAAACTCACCTTCGTCATGGGCGTGTTCGGCCTGCTGTTCCTGCCGGGCCTGCTGCTGTGGCTGGCCGCGTTCCAGCTCCGCCGCTCCCTCGCCGGTGCGCAGAGCAAGCGGGCGGGCGCGCTCGGCACGACGGTCCTGGTCGCGGCGGGCGGCCTGGCCGTGCTGTTCCTGATCAAACTGCCGTTCACCGGCTTCTGGTCGATCTATCTGCGGGCCATGGTGATCGCCCCGGTGATCGGCTGGGTGTGGGCCCGGCAGATCTGCGAGACCACGGCGAAGGACCTGCGCGAGCGCTGGGAGGGGCTGCTGACCGGCGGCGCCGTCGGCGCGAAGATTCCCGAGGCCGTGCCGCAGAACCCCAACGAGACCAGCGCGGAACGGCTGCGCCAGGGCTTGGCCAGGCTGACCGCCGAGCAGCGCAGCAATCTGGTCTTCTACGCGGGCCCCAAGGGCATACTCGGCATGGGCACCCGCTGGGGCAGCTGGCATCTGGCGGAGGAGCTGGTTCCCGCCGACCCGGGCAAGGAGATCAACCCCTTCCGCAGCTGGGATGTCATCCGCGCGATCCACGACCAGCTGCGGCTGCTGGAGCGCGGCCCGCTGCACACCGGCGGCTTCCCCACCCCGTCGGTCAACCACTGGGTGGTGGCGCCGATCGGCGAGGGCTCGACGGAGGTCGGCCGGCCCGAGGACAGCAACACGGACGCGTTCCAGATCAAGGGCCACGAGATACAGCGGATCTGCAACGAGCAGCAGTTCGGCAGCGGCAACCGGCACTATCTGGGCGTCCAGTTCGTGCTCTGGGACGGCCAGTTGGTGATCACGCTGATGGTCACCGTCACCGTCCTGCACCACACCCTGCGCGTGGAAGTGACCGGGCACGCGCTGGGCCCGGTGCATTCGTTGTTCACCACCAAGCCGGAGGCCAAGAAGAAGGAGGTCTCCAAGAGCGTGAAGTTCTGGGAGACCAAGGAGGTCGCACTGCCGCTGGTGGAGCCGCTGGAGGTGGTGCGGCTCGCCGCCCGCGCGCCGCTGACCTGGTTCCCGCCGATCCTCGACTACCTCGGCGGCAAGGTCGTCCTGCCGGAGCCGTTCGGCCTGCGGCACGCGTGGGCCGCCAAGCCGTGGCGCCACCGCTTCATGGCGGACGACGCCCTGCGTGCGGCGACGCCGGTACTGCGGGTGGTGCACCAGGCCGCGATCCGCGTCCTGGCGGAGAACGGCGTGAACACCGAGAACTTCGGCACCCGCTCGACCTTCCTCAGCGGCGCGGTCCAGGGCGCGACCCCGTCCAAGGCCGACGTCTACGACGCGTAGTCGCCATCCGGAGCGGTTCAGGATTCATCGGCCGTGGCTTCGGCGGTCCGGCACCGCCGGACACCGTCGCCGTTGGTGTTCACCGTTGCGGCAGGAAGATCCTTCCGCCGCAACGGCGGGACGGCACAACAGCGAGACGACCGCCAAGCTCCGACGGCGCGAGCACGGCCTGGTTGGTGACCCGGTTGGTGACCCGCCGTCAGGCGGTCGGCCACGCCTCGGCCAGCATCCGGCGGGTGTCGGCGAGGAGTTGGGGCAGCACCTTGGTGTGGCCGACCACCGGCATGAAGTTGGTGTCGCCGCCCCACCGCGGCACCACGTGCTGGTGCAGATGGGCGGCGATGCCGGCGCCCGCCTCCATGCCCTGGTTCATGCCGATGTTGAACCCGTGCGCCCCGGAGGCGGCCCGCAGCGCGGTCATCGCGCGCTTGGTGAACTCGGCCAGTTCCACGGTCTCCGGGCCGTCCAGCTCGGTGTAGTCGGCGACGTGCCGGAAGGGCACCACCATCAGGTGGCCGCCGTTGTACGGGTAGAGGTTGAGCACCGCGTAGACGCGCTCGCCGCGGGCGATGATCAGCCCGTCCTCGTCCGACTTGGCCGGGATCGCGCAGAACGGACAGCCGTCGCCGGCACCCGGGCCGCTCGGCTTGTTCTCCCCCTGGATGTAAGCCATCCGGTGGGGCGTCCACAGGCGCTGGAACGCATCCGGCGTCCCGACTCCGATCTGCTGCTCCGGCTCACTCGTCATGCTGTGCAGCATATGGCTTCGCCCGTTCGGAGCGTGTCGCCGGGGCGAAGCCCGCGGGGCCGCCCGCCGCCCGCGATGCTGAGCCGATGAACGACGACAGCCGGATGCTGAGCTGGGAGCGGCGCACCACCGTCCCGCTCTTCGTCGCGTCGCTGCTCTTCCTCACCTCGTACGCGGTACGGGTCCTGGTGCACGACCTGTCCCCGGGCTGGGACGACCTGTGGCTGTTGGTCACCGCGGTCACCTGGACTTCCTTCTTCGTGGACTACGCGGTCCGGCTCGTCCTCAGCGGCCAGGGCCTGCGGTTCGTGCACCACCACCTGCTGGACACGGTGGTGCTGGTGCTGCCGCTGCTCCGGCCGCTGCGGGTGGTGCAGATGTACACCGTGCTCAAGGAGCGCCAGGCGCAGGCGCGGCTGAGTCTGTACGGGCGCGTGATGGCGTACGCGAGCGTGACCGCACTGCTGCTCGGCTTCGCCGCGTCGCTGGCCGTCTACCAGGCGGAGCGCGGGGCGCCGGGTGCCTCGATCCGCACCTTCGGCGACGCCGTCTGGTGGGCCTGCTCGACCCTGACCACGACCGGCTACGGCGACGTGGCACCGGTGACCCCGCGCGGCCGGGTCGTCGCGACCGTGCTGATGGCCTGCGGTCTGGCCCTGCTCGGCGCGGTCACCGGCTCGTTCTCCTCCTGGCTGCTCCAGGTCTTCACGCGCGAGGACGAGGAAGGGCCCTCGGAGCGCTAGCGCTTCGAGGGCCGATGTCCCGCTGTGCCGGGGCCCGATGAGCGACCGGCACACCTCCGCCCGCGCGGAGCCGGATCACACCTGGATCCGGCGCTCCACCGTGTCGACGATCTCGGCGATCGCCTGGTCACGAGGCACGCCGTTCTTCTGCGATCCATCGCGGTAGCGGAAGCTCACCGCTCCGTTCGCGATGTCCTCGTCGCCCGCGATGACCATGAACGGCACCTTGGAGCGCTGGGCATTCCTGATCTTCTTCTGCATGCGGTCGGACGAGGCGTCCACCTCGATGCGCAGACCGCGCGCCTTGGCCTCGGCGGCGAACTCCTTCAGGTACGGCACATGGTCGTCGCCGATCGGGATCCCGACCGCCTGGACCGGGGCCAGCCACGCCGGGAACGCGCCCGCGTAGTGCTCCAGCAGCACCGCGAAGAACCGCTCGATCGAGCCGAACAGCGCGCGGTGGATCATGACTGGCCGCTGCTTCGAGCCATCGGGGGCGGTGTACTCCAGGTCGAACCGCTCCGGCAGGTTGAAGTCGACCTGGATGGTCGACATCTGCCAGGTGCGGCCGATGGCGTCCCGCGCCTGCACCGAGATCTTCGGCCCGTAGAAAGCCGCGCCGCCCGGGTCCATGACCAGGTCGAGGCCCTGCTTCTCGGCGGCCTTGCGCAGCGTGTCGGTGGCCTCGGCCCAGTTCTCGTCCGAGCCGATGAACTTCTCCGGGTCCTTGGTGGACAGCTCCAGGTAGAAGTTCTCCAGACCGTAGTCGCGCAGCAGGCCCAGCACGAAGGTGAGGAGCGAGTCGAGCTCCTCGGCCATCTGCTCCTTGGTGCAGTAGATGTGCGCGTCGTCCTGGGTGAAGCCGCGTGCCCGGGTCAGCCCGTGCACGACGCCCGACTTCTCGTAGCGGTAGACCGTCCCGAACTCGAAGAGCCGCAGCGGCAGTTCACGGTACGAGCGGCCCCGCGCGTCGAAGATCAGGTTGTGCATGGGGCAGTTCATGGGCTTGAGGTAGTAATCGATGCCCTCGTCGAGCTGCATGGGCGGGTACATGCCCTCGGCGTACCAGTCCAGGTGCCCCGACTTCTCGAACAGCTTCCCCTTGGTGGCGTGCGGGGTGTAGACGAACTCGTAGTCCGACTCCTCGTGCCGCTTGCGCGAGTAGTCCTCCATGACCCGGCGGATGATGCCGCCCTTGGGGTGGAAGACGGCGAGGCCGGAGCCGATGTCCTCGGGGATGGAGAAGAGGTCCAGCTCGGAGCCGAGCTTGCGGTGGTCGCGCTTCTCGGCCTCGGCAAGGAAGTCGAGGTGCGCCTTGAGCTCGTCCTTGGACGGCCAGGCGGTGCCGTAGATCCGCTGCAGCTGCTTGTTCTTCTCGCTGCCCCGCCAGTACGCGGCCGCCGAGCGCATCAGTTTGAAGGCCGGGACGACGCGGGTGGTGGGCAGGTGCGGGCCGCGGCAGAGGTCCTTCCAGCACAGCTCGCCGGACTTCGCGTCCAGGTTGTCGTAGATGGTCAGCTCGCCGGCGCCGACCTCCGCGGACGCGCCCTCGGCGGCGTCGGCGGCCGAGCCCTTGAGCCCGATCAGCTCCAGCTTGTACGGCTCGCCGGCCAGTTCCTCGCGCGCGGCGTCGTCGGAGACCGCGCGGCGCGAGAACCGCTGGCCGCGCTTGACGATCTCCTGCATCTTCTTCTCGATGCGCTTGAGGTCGTCCGGGGTGAAGGGGTTCTCCACGTCGAAGTCGTAGTAGAAACCGTCCTTGATGGGCGGGCCGATGCCGAGCTTGGCCTCCGGGAACAGCTCCTGCACGGCCTGGGCCAGCACGTGCGCGGTGGAGTGGCGCAGGATGTTGAGGCCGTCGCCGGAGGCGATCTCGACCGGCTCGACGACGTCGCCGTCGGCCACCTCGTACGCGAGGTCCTTCAGGTGTCCGGCCACGCGCGCGGCGACGACGGTGCGGTCACCGCCCAGGAGCTCGGCCGCCGTAGTGCCCGTGGTCACCACGCGCTCTTCCCGCTCGGAATCGCGTTGGATGATCACACGGACGTCTGACACCGGACTCTCCTGACTGCGGGTGGGTGGCAGCGGACGCTGCGCGCCTGAATCGTACCGAGCGGTGCGGGGCGGACGCGAAATGATTGGCCCGCTCCCCCACCGCTGACGGACGCCGCTGTCGACGCCCCGGCCCACCCTGCTACGGACCCGCTAGGCGTCGTCCCCGCCGCAGACCTCGTCGTCCCCGCCGCAGGCCTCCTCGAAGAAGTCGAGGTTCTCGTGCAGCGACTTCATCAGCCGGTCCCGCTCCGCCTCGTCCACCTGCACCGGCACCACGCCCGAGGCCCCGGTCAGCCGCCGGAACCCGCCCCGGCTCTCCAGCCGCCCGCTCACCCGGACCGGCAGCCCGACCAGGTGCGCGTGGCCCGCGATGCGGTACGCGTCCTCGTCGAGCGCCACCCGCACCTGCGGCACCTCGGCCCCGGCGAGCACCCGCAGCCGCACGGTCCCCGGTCCGGTCGGCGCGGACCGGCGCATCCGCACCACCGCGCCGGTGATGCGTACGGGCATGGCCGGCTCGTCGCGTACGTAGCGGGCGCTCGCCTCGCGCAGGGCCGGGAGGTCGCCGGGCGAGAACTCGACCGGTTCGGGCCGGGCGGTGAACCCCTCGGGGGCTCCGGCGGCGGGCGACCAGTCCAGCGCGACCCGCAGGCCCTCCGAGCCGCGGACGAGCGCGATGACCGCCTCGGTCAACTCGTGGCAGACGCCCAGCTCGACCGCCGCGTCGAAGGCCTCCATGCCGCCGGTGGCGCGCTGGTAGTCGGTGGCGTCGCGGGTCGCGTGCAACGCGCGCAGCAGGGTGGCGACGGCGGCGCGGCCAGTCTCGACGGGCACGAACACGGTCAGCTTCCGGCCGGCCCCCGGGGCGGGCCCTATGAGCACCCGCTCCAGCGCGGCCTCGGCGTGCCGCCGGTGCCGGGCGCCGTGGTAGCCGGCCCGGCCGCGGGCCGCGAGGGCCCCGGCGACGAGCATCGCCCGCGCCCCGGCCCGCAGTTGCTCCTGCGCGGGCCAGGCCGCGGCGCCGCTCTCCACCGCGGGCACGTCCCGCCACCACCGGATCTCGTCGCTCGGCGCGGCGAGGCCCACGAGCACGTCGCGGGCAGAGGGGGCGGCGCTGCGCGCCAGCGCGGTGACGGCCTCGGCAATCAGGTCGCCGCTGTCGGGGAACGCGGCGTTCTCGGGCACGAGCAGGCTCGTGCCCGCCGCGCCCCGGCCGGGCGGGGTCCAGCGCGCGTACCGCCCCACGGCGCCGCCGCGCCGCTGCCAGCCGTGCCGGGCCAGCAGCGCACCGAGGACGACCGGGTCGATCCCCTCGGGGTCGAGGCTGTCGTAGCCGGGCGGGCCACCGCCGGGCGGCGAACCTCCCGGCAACGGGCCGCCCGCGTCACGGGGATGGGGGCGTACGGACTCGTCGAACGGCCGGTGCATCACGGCCTCCCTCCCATCCCGACGCGGGTCATGATCTCGCACAGCGCCCGGTCGTCGAAGATCCGCGCAGTCGGGATCCGTACGGTCGTCCTGCGCCGGCCGGTGACACGGTGGCCGGCCAGATTGATCCAGTAGCAGCAGTGCCGCAATTCGAGGCGGTCGTGGGAAGCGCGCAGCCACTCCTCAGGAGTGCGCGGCACCAGCATGACGACCAATATCTTGTGCACCGAAACCGGACTGCGGGCGAGTTTTGTCAGATGCTCGTTGTCGAGCGTGAACGAGAACGCCGGGCCCGGGGGCCGCGGCGGTATCTGGTAAGTGCATTTCAGCTGAACCTTGATGGTCACTTCGTCGTCGACGGCATGGCCGGGCGCGCTGTGGCTGACGTGCCAGTCGATCCCGTTGTCGGGAAAGGGCTGGGCGAGCGAGCAGCCGGCCGCCGCCGCGACCGCGTGGAGATAGCCCACCTGGAGAGTTTCCATGCAGGCTGTGGTGGCGAGTCCGCCGCGCAGCGGTGCAGTCCGCTCCGGCAGCAGCCCGCCCGATTCGGGCTGGGCGAGCGCCATGTCCGAAGAGCCTTCCCGGCATTGCCGATTGGTTTTCCCCGCGCCGGACCGGAAGAACTCGAACGATCCGTCATCTGTGTTGTCTCCGCCCCGCGTACGGCGCAAACGGCCCGGGTATCACCAGCTCGGGCAGAGGAGCGTTCTCCATCTGCCGGAATCGCGCGAGGAGTTGGTGTGACATGCCGTGCTGGTACGAAGGGCCACTCGCCGCATTCGACACGGAGACCACGGGAATTGACGTGGAGCGGGACCGAATAGTCTCGGCCGCTCTGGTGGTGCACAGCGGGGCGAAAGCGATGCCGCGCGTCACCCGCTGGCTGGTGAATCCGGGCATCCCGGTGCCCGAAGGGGCCATCGCCGTCCACGGCCTGACCGATGACCACCTCCAGCGGGAGGGCCGCTGGCCCGCCCCGGTGATGGAGGAGATCGCGCGGGCGCTGGCCGCGCAGGCCCTGGTCGGGACGCCTCTGGTGGTGATGAACGCGCCGTTCGATCTGACGCTGCTGGACCGGGAGTTGCGCCGGCACCGCGCCAAGATGCTGGCCGACTATCTGGGCACCAGCCTGCTGTGCGTGCTCGATCCGCGCGTGCTGGACAAGCATCTGGACCGCTACCGCAAGGGCAGCCGAAAGCTCACCGACCTGTGCGCGCACTACGGGGTGGTGTTGTCCGCCGCCCACGACGCGGCGGCCGACGCCCTGGCCGCGCTGGAGGTCGTACGCGCCGTGGGCCGCCGGTTCGCGCCCCGGCTGGAGGCGTTGAGCCCGGCCGAACTGCACACCCGGCAGGCGGTGTGGCACGCGGCCCAGGCGCGCGGTCTCCAGGCGTGGTTCGCCCGCAACGGCTCGGCCGAGGCCGTCGACCCGGCCTGGCCCCTGCGCCCGGAGCTGCCCGCCGCCGCATAGGGCAGCGGACGCGTACGAGCCGCGCGAAGCAACGAGCGGCTGCGAACGGTACGAGCGCGCGGCTCCGTCAACGACAAAGGCCGGGCTGCCTGTTGGCGTCCCGGCCTCAGATGGGGGTGGGCGATACTGGGTTCGAACCAGTGACCTCTTCGGTGTGAACGAAGCGCTCTCCCACTGAGCTAATCGCCCCCTGTGCGGCGGCTCGGCCGCGCGGCACGGCCTGAACCATACAGGGCCGTGGAGAGTTCCATCAAACCGCCGACCCCGCACAGCGGCTCCGGACCGCGCGAGAAGACTCTCGAACCGACCGCGCGAGAGACTCCCGAACGCGAAAAGACCGAGAGGCCGGAGACTCGAAAGCCTCCGGCCCCTCGGTCAGGGGTGGGCGATACTGGGTTCGAACCAGTGACCTCTTCGGTGTGAACGAAGCGCTCTCCCACTGAGCTAATCGCCCGGGCGCACGGCAAACATTACCGCATGTCAGAGCATGCCCCGACCACCGGCCCGGCCGTGACCCGGCCCGTGGCAGCACAGGCCCCGGGCTCAGCGCGAGACCTCCCACGGCATCACGAAGCCGTATTTCCACACGTAGACCGACAGCCCGGCGACGATGATCGTCAGGCCGATACCCGTCAGGGTCATGTTGCGCCTGCGCACCTTCGGGTCGAGCGCCTTGTGCGCCGCCTCGGTCACTTTCCGTTTCGTCCAGCGCAGCACGAGCTGCGCCCAGACGAACTCGGTCGCCCAGATCGCCATGCCACCGAAGATCACCAGCCAGCCGGGCCCGGGCAGCGGCAGCATGATCACGCCGATCGTGACGACAGCGAGGCCGACCAGGAAGACTCCGACCTGCCAGCTCAGATGCAGGGTCCTTGAAGCCTTGATGAACTGCGGCGCTCGCGAGCCGAGCGCCGGCTGCCCGCCGACGGCCGTCGCACCCGCCGCCGGACCGTCCCCCGTGGCGCCGGTGGCCGCCGGCTCGGCGACCTTCCGCCGCTCGTCACTCTCCGCATTCATACGCCCCAACTTACCCGACCGCCGAGCGTCACCGGAATGGCCGTGAGGAGGACCGGGCACTCCGCCGTAAGGGGTACCTGAACAACCTCAAAACGGTCAGAGGGGTTTACAACGACACCGTAGGTGGCATGTCGATTTCGCCGACGTGCGAATCCCCGAGCGCACACTGAGCGAAAGGCCTTGGCGCTTATGAACACCACGGTCAGCTGCGAGCTGCACCTGCGCCTCGTTGTGTCGAGCGAATCCTCCCTGCCCGTGCCCGCGGGCCTGCGGTATGACACGGCCGATCCCTACGCCGTTCATGCCACCTTCCACACCGGAGCCGAGGAGACCGTCGAGTGGGTGTTCGCCCGCGACCTCCTCGCCGAGGGCCTGCACAGGCCCACCGGCACCGGCGACGTCCGCGTGTGGCCGTCCCGCAGCCATGGTCAGGGGGTCGTGTGCATCGCCCTGAGCTCTCCGGAGGGCGAGGCGCTGCTCGAGGCCCCGGCGCGGGCCCTGGAGTCGTTCCTCAAACGGACGGACGCCGCGGTGCCGCCAGGCACCGAGCACCGCCATTTCGACCTCGACACCGAGCTCTCCCACATCCTGGCCGAAAGCTGAGCCGGGCCGACAGGAGGCAGCGCAGGGACCATCCGCCCCCTACCGCTCAAAGCCCGTAGCCGTCCGACTCGGGGAGACGGCGCGGACCCGTACATCGCATATACCGCAGACATCGGCGCCCTCGCCGCGGAGCTCCCGCGACGAGGGCGCCGGCGCATGGCGCGCTAGAGTCGGCGAGCATCTGCGGATGCCCCGGCAGGCGCAGTGGCTCAAGGCACGCCCGACCACCGCCAGGGAGCGAACCGTGCTCATCAACCACGACACCCGCTGCGCCCTCGACTCCGTCGTCGAGCTGGTGAACACCGCCGCGGAGGGCGACCAGCCGGACGACCTCATGGACGTCCCCGCGCTGCGCCGGTTCGTCGAGCGCAACAGCGTCAGCGACGTGCGCGGCCTGGACGAGCGGGACCTGGCGGCCGTACGGGCCGTGCGGGCGCGGTTCGCGGAGGTCTTCACGGCCGGCGACACCCGGGCCACCGCGGAGCTGCTCAACCGGATGGTGGCCGCCGCGGGCACCACGCCGCGGCTGACGGACCACGACGGCTACGACTGGCACGTGCACTACTTCGCGCCGGGCGCCTCGCTCGCGGACCATCTGGCGGCCGACGGCGGCATGGCGCTGGCGTTCCTGGTCGTGGCGGGCGAGCGGGAGCGGCTGAGGCGCTGCGAGGCGCCGGACTGCCGGCGGGCCTTCGTGGACCTGTCCAGAAATCGCTCACGGCGCTACTGCGACAGCAGGACCTGCGGGAACCGCCTGCATGTGGCGGCGTACCGGCAGCGGCGGCGGGAGGCCGAGGAGAGCGCGGCGACCGGGGTCGGTCCCCAGCGGTAGCGGGTCGGCGGTCTCACCCTCGGTAGCGGGGCGGCGGCCGGACACCTCGGTAGAGGTCAGCGGCCGGTCACCATCTGTAGAGGTCGTGCAGGGCCGTCAAGAGCAGCAAGGTGCCGATCACGGCGAGGAAGAGCATCAGGGGCGGCTGGGACAGCGCGAAGAGGCAGCCGCGGGTTTCCGGGACCGGTTCCCCCCTGCCGGGGGCGAGGGCGGGGTCGGTCGCGGCTGGAGCGAGGTCGTCGTTCATCTCGCGCCGATCATGGCGTAGCGGCACGGCCCCTGACGATCAACACGCCCGTTTTGCCCGGGACTTCATGAGAGATCCCGCCGGATCCGGGGATCACGTGCTAAGAGGCCCCGCCGGATCCGGGGATCAGATTCCGTGCTTCTTGAGGATCGCCTCGATGTCCTCGAAGTCCTCCAGGCCGTCGCTCTTCCCGGCCTTCCGCTTCGGCTCCTCCCGTTTGCGTCCGGGCCCGAGGCTCGGGGCGGAGGCGGTGGGGGCGACGGCGGGGCGCGACTCGGCGGCGGGCGCCTCACGGCTCGTACGGGTGCGGCGACCGACGAGCCTGGTCATGGTGAAGAGGACCACCGAGAGGGCGAGGACCGCGAAGCCCGCCCAGACGGTCGGCCTGAAGACCAGGTCGGCGGCCCAGTCGCCGACCGCGCGGCCGATCCTGCCGCCCAGCGTCGCGAGGCCCGCCATGGCCAGGCCGACCGGGATCAGCGCGAAGGCGGCGATGCGGGTTGCGCGGAGGTAGCGGCGCCGGTAGGCCGTGAGGATCGCGATGGCGAGGCCCGCGGCGGACAGCGCCACACATACGGTTGTCGTCAGCATCGCAAGCGCTCCCATCCCGTGGTCTTCCGCCCCTCCATCGTGCACCGTGCGGGGCCGCGCGGGCCACGGTGCCAAGCGCTCTCAGGGAGATCTCCGGGGTGGGCCTCCTCCCCAGGTGCCGTTCGGAGGGGTCGGTCCGTACTGCGAGACTGTGGCCATGAGCAACGCCACGACCGGACGGCCCGTCCTCGACGTCTGGTGCGATCTGCAGTGCACCGACTGCCGCACCGCCCTGGAAGACCTGCGCGCCCTGCGCGCCCGCTACGGCGACGGGCTGGAGCTGCGGCTGCGGCACTTCCCGCTGGAGAAGCACCGGCACGCCTACGCCGCGGCGCAGGCCGCCGAGGAGGCGGCGGAGCGGGGCCGGGGCTGGGCGTACGCGGAGGCGGTGCTGGGGCGCGCGGAGGAGCTGGGCGTGCGCGGCGAGAAGGTACTGCTGGAGGTCGCGAGCGAACTCGGGCTGGACGCCGAGGAGATCGACACCGCGCTGATCGACGGCCGCCACCTGCTGATCGTCGACGCGGACCAGGCCGAGGGCAAGGCCATCGGGGTCACCGGCACACCGACGTACGTGATCGGCGGCGAGCGGCTGGACGGCGGGCAGAGCCAGGACGGGCTGCGCGCGCGGATCGAGGAGATCGCGGACCGGCTGTCGGCCGGGGAGCGGGACTGAAACAGCGGCTTGAACTAGATCAGCGGCTTGAACAGGTGGCATCGGGTCGGCTCGTAGCCGAGCGACTCGTACAGGCGCAGCGCCGGGGTGTTGCCCGCGAAGACGTTGAGGCCCAGTCGGCCGGCGCCGGCGGTCAGGCACTCGCGTTCGGCGGTGAGCATCAGCGAGCGGCCGTGGCCGCGGCCGCGGTGGTCGGCCGCGACCTCCACGTCGAAGACGTAGCCGTCGACGTCGTCGGGCAGCGGCTTGGCCAGGGACAGCCACAGCACACCCACGTCGGCGCCGCCGTG
>NZ_LIQY01000413.1 GCF_001418495.1 Streptomyces pathocidini
CAGCCCCTGGTCCGGCTCCTGGGACCACCACCCCAACGACCCCGACCACGGCACCGCCCACTCCTGGGACGTCTGGAACCGCCTCGACCACACCGAGTACCGGACCCAGATCCCCCGCTTCCTCGCCGAGTTCGGCTTCCAGGCCCCGCCCGCGTACGCCACCCTGCGGCGCGCCCTCAGCGACGCCCCGCTCGCCCCCGACTCGCCCGGCATGCTGCACCACCAGAAGGCGGGCGACGGCAACGGCAAGCTGGCCCGCGGCCTGGCCCACCATTTCAACGAGGCCGTGGACTTCGACGCCTGGCACTACCTCACGCAGGTCAACCAGGCCCGCGCCATCGCCACCGGCATCGAGCACTGGCGCTCCCACTGGCCGCGCTGCGCCGGCACCGTCGTCTGGCAGCTCAACGACTGCTGGCCGGTCACCTCCTGGGCCGCGATCGACGGCGACGGCCACCTCAAGCCGCTCTACCACGAGCTCAGGCGGCTCTACGCCGACCGGCTCCTTACCGTCCAGCCGCGCGACGGCGGCCTGGTGGCCGCCGTGGTCAACCAGTCCGCCGAGCCCTGGACGGGCCACGCGGTGCTGCGCCGGATCGCCGTGGACGGGACCGTACTGGCCCAGGAGCGGCTGCCCTTCGGCTGCGCCGCCCGCGCCGTGGCCACCCTCCCGGTGCCCGGGTCCGCCACCCCCGCCGAGGGCTCCGCGAAGGAGCTGCTCGTGGTCGAGGCGGACGGCGCGCGGGCGTTCTGGTTCCCCGCCCGGGACAAGGACTTCGCCTACCCGGCGCCGCGCTGGGACCTCTCGGTCGCGACGACCGGGGCCGGGGCGGAGGTGACCGTGACGGCCCGCACTCTCGTACGCGATCTGCTGCTCCAGGCGGACCGGCTCGCGCCCGGGGCCCGCACGGACACCGGGCTGGTGACCCTCCTGCCGGGGGAGAGCGCCACGATCGCGGTGCACGGCTGGGCGGCGGACGGCTCACCGGAGGCCGCCGTGGAGAAGGCGCTGTTCTGCGTGAACTCGGCCCAGAAGACCACTGGTTGACGCCGGATCAGAGCATGTCCTCGATGGTGATCGGCACCTTGCGCACCCGCCGGCCCGTCGCGTGATGGACGGCGTTGGCGATGGCGGCCGAGACGCCCACCTGGCCGACCTCGCCGACGCCCTTCACACCCAGCGGATTGACGATCCGGTCCTCGACGTCGACGAGCTCGATGTCGACGTCGGGGACGTCGGCGTTGACCGCGATCAGATACTCGCCCAGGTTGGAGTTCGCCCAGCGGCCGGTGCGCGGCTGCATGCGGTTGGACTCCAGCAGCGCCTGGCCGAGCCCCCACAGCATGCCGCCTATCAGCTGGCTGCGGCACGTCTTGGGGTTGAGCACCCGGCCCGGCGCGAACGCGCCCGTCAACCGGCGCACCCTGATCAGTCCCAGCTCCGCGTCCACCGCGACCTCCGCGAACTGCGCGCCGAAGGTCATCATCCCGTACTGCTCGGTGGCCTCCGCGGGCATCCAGGCGCCCGAAGCCTCCGCGTCCGGCTGGAAGTTGCGCCGCAGCAGGTCGGCGTACGACTCTGCGTCCGAGCCCGCGGTCATCACCCCGTCCCGTACGGTCACGGTCGCCGGGTCCGCGCCGTGCAGGGGTGAGCCGCTGTCGGCCACGGCCCGGGTGACGAGCTGGTCGCGCAGGGCCTTCGCGGCGGTGTGCACGGCCGCGCTGATCATCCCGGCGCCGGAAGAGCCCACCGCGGCCGAGATGTTGGGCAGATCGGTGTCGCCGTTCTCGAACCGGCAGCGGTCCACGGAGATGCCCAGGGTCTCCGCCGCCACCTGCGTCATGACCGTGGCCACGCCCGTACCGAAGTCCGGGGTGGCCGCCTGGACGACCGCCGTGCCGTCGGCGTAGATGCGGGCGCGGGCGCGCTGCGGGTTGTTCGGCTGGTAGACCGGGTAGCCCGCGGTGGCCATGCCGGTGCCGATCAGCCAGTGGCCCTCGCGCCGCCTGCCGGGCTCCGGGTCGCGGTCGTGCCAGCCGAAGCGGGCGGCCCCGCGCTCGTAGCACTCCTTCAGGCCGCTGCTGGACCAGGGGTGGCCGGTCGCCGGGTCGGTGTCGCTGATGTTGCGCAGCCGCAGTTCGAGCGGGTCGAGGCCGAGCTGCTGGGCGAGTTCGTCCATCGAGCACTCGAGGGCGTGCATCCCGGACGCCTCGCCGGGGCAGCGCGTGAACGTGGGCGTCATGGTGTTGGCGCGGATCAGCCGGTACACGCCCTCGTAGTGGGGGCACCCGTAGATCTGCGAGGCGACGCCCAGCGAGGGCTCGGCCCAGTGGTCGAACGGGGAGGTGGGGGAGAGCTTGTGGTGTCGCAGCGCGGTCAGCTTGCCGTCGCGGGTGGCGCCCAGCGTGATCCGCTGCTCCTGCTCCTCGCGGTGGCCGCAGGAGGTGAACATCTGCTCGCGGGTGAGGGAGAGCTTGACCGGCCGGCCGACCTCCCGGGCGGCCATCGCGGCCAGCGCCGGGTGGTGCCAGATCATGGCCTTGGAGCCGAAGCTGCCGCCGACGAAGTGGCTGACCACCCGGACCTTGGTGATCGGCAGGCCCAGCAGCGCGGCCACCGTCAGCCGGGTGGCGTTCACGCCCTGCGTCGCGTCGTGGAGGACCAGCTCGTCGCCGTCCCACTGCGCGGTGGTGGCCGAGGGCTCGATCGGGTTGTGGTGGTTGGCCGCGTAGCTGAACTCGCCCTGTACCAGGGCCTCGGCCTGGGCGATCCCCGCCTCGATGTCGCCGCGCCCGGAGCGGCCCGGGATGAAGTCCGCGAAGATCGCCTCGGGCTCGTACGCCTGGTCGCGGCCCTGGTCGATCGTGGTGACCGAGGACGACTCCTCGTAGCGGACGCGCACCAGGCTCGCCGCGTGCCGGGCGCGCTCGTGGGTGTCCGCGACGACGACCGCCACCGGCTGGCCCGCGTAGTGGACGGTGGCGTCCTGCATCGGGAAGAAGGTCTGGCCGGGCGCCGCGGAGCCGGCCAGCGAGGGCAGCAGCGGCGGCAGCGAGGCGATTTTCTCCAGGTTCTCGTGGGTGAGGACGGCCAGCACCCCGTCGGCCGCGCGGGCGGCCCCGGCGTCGACGGCCGTGATCCGCCCGCCGGCGATCCGGGCGCCGACCAGATGGGCGTAGGCGATGCCGTGGAGCGGGATCTCGGCGGAGTAGCGGGCCGCGCCGGTGACCTTCTGGCGGCCGTCGACGCGGTCGAGGGACTGTCCGATGGCCGGTGCCGGAGGTGCGGTGGCGGTCATGCCGGGCTCCCGTTCGCGAGGGTCTCCAGGGCGCGCACCATGGCGCGCTGGGCCAGTTCGACCTTGAAGGCGTTCATGGGGGTGGGGCGGGCCGTGGACAGCTCGACCCGGGCGGCCTGCTCGAAGTTGGCGCGCTGCGCGACGGCCCCGATCAGGAAGTCCTCGGCGTGCATGGCCCGCCAGGGCCGGGTGGCCACCCCGCCGAGCGCCAGCCGCACGTCCGCGATGGTCCCGTCCACCAGCGACAGCGCGGCGGCCACCGAGACCAGCGCGAACTCGTACGACTCCCGGTCGCGCACCTTCAGATACAGCGACCTGCGGGCCACGGGGACGGCCGGGACCTCGATGGCGGTGATCAACTCGCCGTGTGCCAGGGGGTGTTCGCGGTCCGGGGTGGAGCCGGGGAGCAGGAAGAAGTCGTCGAAGGCGTACGCGTGGGTCTCCTCGCCCGGGCCCTGGGTGTGCACCCGGGCCTGGAGCGCGGCGAGGGCCACGGCCACGTCGGAGGGGTGGGTGGCGACGCAGTGCTCGCTCACACCCAGCACGGCGTGCCCGCGACTGACACCCTCGATGGCCGGGCAACCGGTGCCCGGCTCGCGCTTGTTGCAGGGCGACTCGGCGTCGCGGAAGTAGGAGCAGCGGACCCGCTGCATCATGTTGCCGCCCATGGACGCCATGTGGCGTAGCTGCGCGGACGCGCCCAGCTCCAGGGCCTGGGCGATCATCGGGTAGCGCTCGCGTACGAGCGGGTCGGCGGCCACGTCGCTCATCCGTGCCAGGGCGCCGATCCTCAGGGCCCCGTCGGGCTGGGGCTCGATGCTGTTCAGGGGGAGGTCGTTGATGTCGATGAGGTGGCGCGGGGTGAGGACGTTCTGCCGGAGCAGATCGACCTCGGTGGTGCCGCCGGCGAGGAACGCGCTGCCGGGGTCGGCGCTGACGGCGGCGATGGCCGTGGCCGCGTCGGCCGCCCGGGCGTAGGTGATGGGACGCACGAGGGGTGAACTCCCTGCATTCTGGCCGCTGTCGGCGCGGGCGGGGCTAGCGCCGCTGTCCGTCGCGGACGCTGCGGATGGCGGCGCGGATGTGCGGATAGGCGGCGCAGCGGCAGAGGTTGCCGCTCATCCACTCCTTGATCTCCGCGTCGTCCCCGGCGTGCCCCTCCTCCAGCAGCGCCACCGCGGACATGATCTGGCCGGGGGTGCAGTAGCCGCACTGGAACGCGTCCTCCGCGATGAACGCCCGCTGCATGGCGTGCAGTTCACCGTGTTCCGCGAGCCCCTCCACGGTCGTGACCTCGCGCCCCTCGCAGGTCATCGCGAGGGTGAGGCAGGCCAGCACCCGCCGGTCGTCCACCCGCACGGTGCACGCGCCGCAGGTGCCCTGGTCGCAGCCCTTCTTCGCGCCGGTGAGCTCCAGATGCTCGCGCAGCGCGTCGAGCAGGCTGACGCGCGGTTCGATCTCCAGGGATCTCTCCTCGCCGTTCACGGAGAGGGTGACTCCTACGGGGCCTGGGCCGCGTTCTTCGATTGCCGCGCGCTGCCGTTCGCCCAGCGCCGGGCCTTGTGCAGACATGGGAAAGGACCTCCATTGGCCGTCCTCCTCATGCTCCGGTGGCGGCAAAACCGCCGCAACTCGGGCTGTTCCGGCTCATCGGTGGCAGCAGCGGCGCCACAGCCCCGGCAGGCCGTCGGCGAGGAGGGACAGCCCGATGCCGACCATCCAGGCGTCCTTGGCCAGCGGCAGCCCCTGGTCGGTCCACTTCAGGCTGCCCTCCTGCCGCATGCCCGGGGTCCGCAGATACAGCCCGACCGTGCCGAGCGAGAACGCCGTCAGACCGGCGCCCGCGACGGCGGCCGGCACCACGGGCACCAGCAGGGCGGCGGCGAGCGCCAGCTCCGCCTTCGACAGCAGGCTCACGAACTGCTTCGGCTCGAACGAGCTCAGGAACGGGTACGTGCCGACGGCGAAGCCGTGCAGCTGCTCGGCCAGTTCCTCGTCCGCGTCCACCTTCGACAGGCCGGAGTTGAGCAGGAACGCTCCGACGCTCCAGCGGAGCGGCAGTTGGCGGGCCTGACGGGCCGCGAACCGCGCGGTCAGCGGGGTCATGGGACCTCCTCGGGGGCTGGGCTCTCGCTCACGTGGGGCCGGTTTTCCGGTTCCCGCTGCGGTTTGCGGACCCCGCTCACATCGGGCTCGGCTTGATCAGGGCGAACACCGCGCCCTGCGGGTCCCGCACCACGGCCATCCGCCCGGCCGGCATGTCGAACGGTGGCTCGATCACCGAACCGCCCGCCCTGACCAGGGCGTCCACCGTCGAGTCGGCGTCGTCGACGGAGAAGTACGTGAGCCAGTGGTCGGGGATCTCCTCAGGGGTCTCCGGGCCCAGCGGGCGCATGCCGCCGACCGTACGGCCCCGCACATTGAGTGCGAAGTAGTCCTCGAACCCCTCCATAGACTCGATGTCGATGGAGAGCGCGGCGGGGTAGAAGGAGCGGGCGCTGTCGGGGTTCCGGGTCGCCAGCTCGTTCCAGATCAGCGCGCTGTTCTCGTTGACGATCCCGGCGCCCGCGAACTCCTTGGGCTCCCAGACGCCGAACACCGCGCCCGCCGGGTCCGAGGCGACGAACATGCGGCCCAGCTCCATCACGTCCATCGGCGGGCCGAAGACGATGGAGCCGCCGTGCTCGGTGACCGCCGCGTGGGTCGCGTCGGCGTCGGCCGATGTGAGATAGGTCGTCCAGACCGTGGGCGGTGCCGGCTGGTCGCCCATCGGCTGGGCGGCCATGACACCGGCGACCGGTTGGCCCTTGAGCGTGCACACCGAGTAGCCGCCGTAATCGGACGGCCCGATCTCGCCCTGCCAGCCGAAGAGATCGCGGTAGAAGTCCAGCGCGGCCTGCTGGTCGGGGGCGGTGAGCTCCACCCAGCAGGGGGTGCCGGGGGTGTAGGGAGCGGTGACCTCGGGCATGGTGAGCCTCCACGACGAACCCCGCCCGGGGCGTCCCGGCCGCGGGCGGGCCGGTTTGGTGTGTTCCCCTTGCCCCACACTTCCGGAGAACGGACGGGCCCGCCACTCGAAGCCGGTGCCTCGACGAGGCCCCCAGCCGAGCGCGGGCCCCGGTCGGCGCCCGCCGCCCGCGGTGTCCCACGCGCCGCCCCGTGCCGGGCGCCCGCCCGTGGTGTCAGCGCCCGGCGCCCGTAGTGACCGTGCGCTCCTCGGAGAACGCCCCCCACGTCCCGTCCGGGAGCCTGGCGCGCAGCTTCACCGCGTACGTCCTGCCCGCCTTCTCCCCGACGAAGAAGCTGTACGCGGCCCTGCCCTTGGGGGGCGCCGCGCCCCAGCTGAGGGTCGTGGCGAATCTCCCGTCGAGGTGGATCTCGTACGCGGTGACCTCGCCGCCCGTCCTCGGCGGGACCCAGGACAGGTCGAGGTGGTGCGAGCTGCCCTCGGCGTGGGTGGTGACGCGGAGGTCGGCGGGCGCGGTGCCCGCGTCGCCTCCCCGGCCCTTCGCGGTCGTCAGGCGGGCGGCGGGGCTCGCGGGGGAGGAGTGGTCGGCGGCGTCGCGGGCCTTG
>NZ_LIQY01000414.1 GCF_001418495.1 Streptomyces pathocidini
GGTGGGGCGGACGGGGGCGGCGACGGCGGGGACGCGGAGACTGACCCCGCGGAGGAGGTGCCGGGGGAACGCCCGGCCGGGCCCGCGTCCTCATCTCCGGACGAACAGCCCGTGCCCAGCAGCAGCACGGTGGCTGCAGCGGCAACAACCCGGGGAACAACAAGACGTCGCACGGTCATCGGTCCTCTCGCTCGCGGTTCTGGCGGCCTCACACCGTTACTACACCGCCGGGAAGCCGGAGGTTCCCGATCGCCCGACGACTCGGCCGGACGCCTCGCCCCACACGACTGACGCCTCGACTCCCACGCCTCGGCCGGACGCCTCAGCCCTCACGAGTCGTCCGACGCCTCAACCCCCGCAAGCCTTCCGACGCCCGAGTCCCACGACCCGGCCGGCCGAACCCATCAGTCCCAAGAGTCGCGCGCGGTCGGCAGCGCGGCTATCTCCGCGAGATCGCCCGCGCTGAGCTCGACGCCCCCCGCCCCCGCGTTCTCCACCGCCCAGCGCTCCTTCTTCGTGCCCGGCACCGCGACCACATGCCGCCCCTGCGCCAGCACCCACGCCAGCGCCACCTGCGCAGGCGTCGCCCCGTGTTGCTCGCCCACCCGCCGCAGCCCGGCCACGATCGGCTGGTTCGCCGCCATGATCTCCGCCGTGAACCGCGGGTGCCGGGCCCGCGCGTCCTCCGGCTCGAAGCCCTGGCCCGGCGGCAGCGTGCCGGTCAGGAAGCCGCTGCCCAGCGGCATCGCCGCGAGAAAGCCGATGCCCCGCGACGCACACCACGGAACCAGCGACTCCAGCGCCTCCGGCGACCACACCGACAGTTCGGCCTGCACGGCGCTCACCGGAAAGACCTGCTGCACCCGCGCCAACTGCCGTATCGCCGCGTCGTACCCACCAGCCCGCGCCCGGGTCCGCGCGCCGGCGGACGCCTCCGCTCGCACCCCCGCCCGCGCTCCGGCCCGAGCTCCGGCACGCGCTCCGCCCACGGCCCGCCGCGGCGCCTGGGTGCCGACCGCGCACAGCCCCAACGCCCGTACCTTTCCCGCCGCGACGAGCTCCGCCATCGCGCCCCACGTCTCCTCGACCGGCACTTCCGGGTCGGCGCGGTGCAGCTGGTAGAGGTCGATCACATCCGTCTGCAGCCGCCGCAGCGAGGCGTCGCAGGCCCGTTTCACATACGAGGGGCGGCCGTTGGCGACGATGTGCTGCTCGCCCACCAGAAGCCCGCACTTGGTGGACACGAAGGCGTCCGAGCGCCGCTCCCTGAGCGCCCGGCCGATCAGCAGCTCGTTGGTGAACGGCCCGTACATGTCAGCCGTGTCGAGCAGGGAGACCCCGTGGTCCAGGGCCGCGTGCACGGCCCGGAGGGAGGCCTCACCGCTCTGCTGGGACGCGGTGTACGCCCAGTTCATCGGCATGCACCCGAGGCCTATCGCGCCGACCGAGAGTGCCCCCGCGCCGACTGTCCTGCGCTCCACCTCGTATTGCACCCCTCCCTGTTCGAACCCCCAAACTAGCCTCTGCCACCGGCGCGTCTTCGCATAGCCTCTCGACCATGAGTGCTGACGTATGGCTGCCCGTTCCGCCCGCCGAGATCGAGGGACTCCCCGAGGAGTTCGACTACCACTTCTGGGCAGGCGCCCCGGACTTCCCCGCAGATCCCGCCCGCTGCGTCTTCTACGGCGTTCCCTACATGAAGGGCCCGGAGATCGCGGTCCGGCCACTGCCGGAGATGACGGCCCTGCGCGTGGTCCAGACCCTCACCGCGGGCATCGACCACGTGCTTCCCGCACTGCCCTCCGGCGCCCAACTGTGCAACGCCCGCGGGGTGCACGAGGCGAGCACCGCCGAACTGGCGCTCACCCTCACCCTCGCCTCGCTCCGCGGTATCCCGAGCTTCGTACGCGGCCAGGACGCCGAGGACTGGCGGCAGGGCTTTCACCCGGCCCTCGCGGACAAGTCCGTGCTGATCGTCGGGTACGGCTCCATCGGCAGCGCCATCGAGGACCGGCTCGTGCCCTTCGAGTGCGCCCGGATCACGCGCGTCGCACGCTCCGCGCGCGCCACAACGCGCGGTCCCGTGCACCCGATCTCCGAACTCCCCGCGCTGCTCCCGGACGCAGACGTCGTGATCCTCTCCACCCCGCTCACCGACGAGACCCGGGGCCTGGCCGGGGCCGGCTTCCTCGCCCGGATGAAGGACGGGGCGCTGCTGGTGAACGTCGCCCGCGGCGGGGTCGTCGACACCAAGTCGCTGCTCGCCGAGCTGGAGTCCGGCCGCCTGACGGCCGCGCTGGACGTCACGGACCCCGAACCGCTGCCCGCGGGGCACCCGTTGTGGCACGCTCCCGGCGTGCTGATCACTCCGCACGTGGGCGGCCCGACCTCCGCGTTCCTGCCGCGCGCCACCCGGCTGCTGCGCGAGCAACTGGTCCGGTTCGCCGCCGGGGACCCGCTCGCCAATGTGGTCGCCACGAAGGACTGAATCCGGTCTCGGAGTCGTTCCCGTGCACATTTGAGGACGCTCCGAGTACGTTCGGTTGCGTTCAGGTCCCGTAATTTCGCAGCTAGTTACGCTGTGTAGAGAAGGTATGTCCCTGAGTGACGGCTCTGGTGTATCGTCCCGACGGGGGCTGTCCCGCGCACAGCGCGGCGGCCGCAGCGACGGGACCGGAACTCGAGGGGGGCGACGGGCGATGTACAGCCAATGGACGAACATCCCGACGCGGGGAGGCCGCGGCTGCCGACGGCGACTCTCGTACGCATTCCCGCGCAGACGGAAACGCAGGACCGCGCCGCCCAGGGCGGTCCGGTGAGTGCGCCGGGAACGGTGATCTCCCGGCGGCTGTTCCCCGGCGGCGGGGCCGGATTGTTCCCTCGGCTCGTCGTTGCGCTCATCTGCGGGGGATACGCCATCGGGGCCGCACTGGGCTGGGGTTCGCCCTGGCTGGCCCTGGTCATGGGCGACTTCGGACTCGGCGGCGCGGCCCTGGCGGCGGCGGTCTCCTGCTTCTGGTACGCGCGCAACAGCTCCAGCCGTTTCCGCCCGGCCTGGCTGCTCTTCGCCGTCTCCTCGGCCATGGCCGGGTTCGGCAACGTTGTCTGGGGCTGGTACGAGGTCGTGCTGCGGCAGCCCGTGCCCAGCCCCTCGCCGGCCGACTTCTGCTTCCTGCTCTTCGCGCCGCCCGCCATCGTCGGGCTGCTCGTGCTGGCCAAGCGCCCGGTCACCAGGGCGGGTTGGATCTGCCTCGCACTCGACGCCTGGCTCATCGGCGGCTCGCTGCTGACCATCTCCTGGAGCCTGGCGCTGGCCCACACCGCGCAGTGGAACGGCGAGTCGGTGGCCCAGGCCGCACTCTCCCTCGCCTATCCGCTGCTCGACATCGTGCTGGTCAGCATGGTTCTGGCGCTGCACTTCCGCCGCTCCTCGGCCAACCGCTCCGCCGTCAACACGGCCATCGCCGCGCTCGCTCTGACCGTGCTTTGCGACGCCCTGTTCACCTCGCCGCTGCTGCGCGAGCACTACCGCTCGGGCCAGCTTCTGGACGCCGGCTGGTTCGCCGGCTCGATGCTGCTGGCGTACGCGCCCTGGGTCGGCCGCCGCGACACCGACGGCTGGGACCGGGCCGCGGCGGCCGCGAAGTACCGCAGGGGGCAGCAGAGCGGCCGCCCGATCGCCGGGTCGCTGGCAGCCCTCACCCCGTATCTGGCCGCCGCCGTGTGCACGTTGGGGATCCTCTACAACGTCGTCGACGGCAGGGTCCCGGACCGGGTGGTGGTCTTCACGGCCTGCACGGTCGTCCTCGCCCTGGTCGTACGGCAGGGCATCATGCTGCTCGACAACATCAGCCTCACCCAGGAACTGGCCCAGAAGGAGAACCACTTCCGCTCCCTGGTGCAGGGTTCCAGCGATGTCATCATGATCGCCGCACCCAGCGGCGTCCTGCGCTACGTCAGCCCCGCGGCGGCCGGGGTCTACGGCATCGACCCCGAGGAGCTCGTCGGCAGCGAACTCGCCTCGCTCATCCACCCCGACGACCTGGGCGCGGTGGTGCACGAACTGCGGCGGTTCCTCGCCACGCCGCCCGACGAGGAGTCCACGACCCGTATCGAGTGCCGCTTCCGGGCGGGCCGCGGCAAGGCGAGCGGCAGCAGAACGGGCGGCGGCAGAGCGGGCGGAGGCAGGGCAGGCGACGGCAGAGCGGGCGGGGGAGCGGCGGCCCGCGAGTGGCTCAACGTCGAGTCCACCGTCAACCGGCACCACGGCGGCCTCATCCTCAACAGCCGCGACGTGACCGAACGGGTCCGCCTCCAAGAGCAGTTGCAGCACAACGCCGAGCACGACCCGCTCACCGACCTGCCCAACCGCGCCCTGTTCACCGAGCGCGTCCGGCAGGCCCTCAGCGGCCGCCGCACCACCGACGCGGGCACCGCCGTGCTCTTCATCGACCTCGACGGGTTCAAGGCGGTGAACGACACCATCGGGCACCAGGCGGGCGACGAACTGCTGATCCACGCCGCCCGCCGCCTCCAGGAGTCCGTACGGGCCGGGGACACCGCGGCGCGGCTCGGCGGCGACGAGTTCGCGGCCCTCATCCTCGGCGACGGATCCGGCGAGTCCGCCGAACGCGACAACCGCATCCACGAGATCGCCGACCGGCTGCGCGAGCGCCTCTCCAAGCCGTACCGGATCTCCGGCACGGATGTGCGCGTGGCCGCCAGCATCGGCGTCGCCTTCGCCGAGTCGGGAATCACCCCCACCGAGCTCATGCGCAACGCCGACCTGGCCATGTATCGCGCCAAGGCCGCCGGCAAGGGCCGGGTCGAGCTGTACGCGCCGCGGATGCAGGCCGAGGCGGTCCAGCGGGCCTCCCTGGACACCAGGGTCAAGGACGCCTTGGACGAAGGCGAGTTCGCGCTGCTCCACCAGCCCGTGGTCGACCTCGGCAGCGGGCGGATCGCCGCGGTCGCCGCCCAGGCCCGCTGGCGCTCCCAGCAGGGGATCCTCTTCACCCCCGCCGAGTTCCTGCGCCTGGGGAACCCGAGTGACATCCCGGGCCAGAGTGGCGGGAGTGACGCGGGAGGGCCGCAGGACCGGGACCCGGCCACCGGCACTCTGCCGGTCGCTCACAACGGCTCCGGCGGCAACGGCTCCGGCAGCCCCCACCACAAGGACCCGAGCGGCCACACCGGCCCGCGCACCGCCGAACTCGGCCGCTGGCTGCTGGAGGAAGCGGTCGCCCAGGCCGCCGAGCGCCACCAGGTCGGCCACACCGCCCCCGTCGCCGTACGCCTCTCGCCCCGGCGCCTGATGGGCCGCGGGATGGGGTGCCGCAGCGTCGAGGCCCTGCTGACCCGCCATGGCCTGCCCTCCGGGGGGCTCGTGCTCGAACTCGCCGACAGCGATCCACGGATCCCCCTCGGCGAGTTGGAGCGCCGGCTCGTCGCCCTGCGCCGCCTCGGCGTACGCATCGCGCTCGACGGCTTCGGCAGCGGCGGCGCCTCCTTCGGCGCTCTGCGCAGGCTCCCCGTGGACGTGCTCAAGCTCGACCGCACGCTGGTCGAGGGCGTGGTCGAGTCCGCGCGGCTGCACAAGATCACGGCCGGGCTGCTGCGCATCGCGGGCGACCTCGGCGTCCACTCGGTCGCCGACGGCGTCGACCTGCCGGAACAGGTCGACGCGCTGCGGGCCATGGGCTGCACCCACGGACAGGGCATGGCCTTCTCCGGCCCGCTGGACGAGCACCGGCTGCGCCGCGCGCTCGGCGTGGGGGAGTACCCGGTGCCGGCCCCGGCGGATGCCATGGGCTCGAGCGGCGCCGCGTACCCGAACGCCACCTCCGGCCCTCCGGAGGACGACCACGGTGCTGCGCGCAAAGCCGTGCTGGCCAGCAGAGGGTCCCTGCCGCCCAGGCTGTGCGGGGCCGCCGCCCCGGAGTCGCTGGGGCACCCTCCGACCTGCCCGAATAATGAGACGCCCGTTCCACCAACTTGACACTCACGGGCCGCCGGAGAGAGGGTCAGGCCATGCGCTCTCGAATCCTCGTACTTGGAAAGCGCGTCGGCTGAAGCAGGGCCCACGAAACCCTGCGGACCACACCGGCGCGCTCCCCTCGCTTGCCTCACGGCACGAGGGGTTTTTTGTTGCACTGGTACTCCTCCCGTTCTTCGCAGATACATCCAAAACCCTCATCTTCGAGAAGAGAATGCCGATGACCGAGCAGGCCACCGGGGCCCATCATCCGCAGCCGCGGGCCCGTAACGGCGGGCAGCCGCCCGCCATCACCGAGCACGTCACGGGCGCGCAGTCCCTCATCCGCTCTCTCGAGGAAGTCGGCGCCGACACCGTGTTCGGCATTCCGGGCGGCGCCATCCTCCCCGCGTACGACCCCCTGATGGACTCCTCGAAGGTCCGCCACGTCCTGGTCCGCCACGAGCAGGGCGCGGGCCACGCGGCCACCGGCTACGCCCAGGCGACCGGCAAGGTCGGCGTCTGCATGGCCACTTCGGGCCCCGGCGCGACCAACCTGGTCACCCCGATCGCCGACGCGCACATGGACTCCGTCCCGGTGGTCGCGATCACCGGCCAGGTGGCCTCCAAGGCGATCGGCACCGACGCCTTCCAGGAGGCGGACATCTGCGGCATCACCATGCCGATCACCAAGCACAACTTCCTGGTCACCGACCCCGCCGAGATCCCCAAGACCATCGCCGAGGCGTTCCACATCGCCTCCAGCGGCCGCCCCGGCCCGGTCCTGGTGGACATCGCCAAGGACGCGCTCCAGGCGCAGACCACGTTCGTCTGGCCGCCGCAGACCGACCTGCCCGGCTACCGCCCGGTCACCAAGCCGCATGCCAAGCAGATCCGCGAGGCCGCTCGGCTGATGGCCGAGGCCAAGCGCCCGGTGCTGTACGTCGGCGGCGGGGTCCTCAAGGCGGGTGCCACCGGCGAGTTGAGGGTGCTCGCAGAACAGACCGGCGCCCCGGTCACCACCACGCTGATGGCGCTGGGCGCCTTCCCCGACAGTCACCCGCAGCACCTGGGCATGCCCGGCATGCACGGCTCGGTTGCGGCCGTCACGGCGCTGCAGAAGGCCGACCTGATCGTGGCGCTCGGCGCCCGCTTCGACGACCGCGTCACCGGCAAGCTGGACTCCTTCGCCCCCTTCGCTAAGATCGTCCACGCGGACATCGACCCCGCGGAGATCGGCAAGAACCGCGCCGCCGACGTGCCGATCGTCGGTGACGCCCGGGAGGTCATCGCCGACCTGGTCGTCGCCGTCCAAGCCGAGCAGGGCGAGGGCCGCACCGGCGACTACACCGAGTGGTGGGAGAGCCTCAACCGCTGGCGCGACACCTACCCGCTGGGCTACGACCAGCCCGAGGACGGCAGCCTCTCCCCCCAGCAGGTCATCCAGCGGATCGGCCGGCTCGCCCCCGAGGGCACCATCTACGCCGCGGGTGTCGGCCAGCACCAGATGTGGGCGGCGCACTTCATCGACTACGAACAGCCCGCAACCTGGCTCAACTCCGGCGGCGCCGGAACCATGGGCTACGCGGTCCCGGCCGCGATGGGCGCCAAGGCCGGGCAGCCGGACCGCACGGTCTGGGCGATCGACGGCGACGGCTGCTTCCAGATGACCAACCAGGAGCTGGTCACCTGCGCGCTCAACAACATCCCGATCAAGGTCGCGATCATCAACAACGGCGCGCTGGGCATGGTCCGCCAGTGGCAGACGCTGTTCTACAACCAGCGCTACTCCAACACCGTGCTGCGCTCCGGCCCGGACGGGCAGGGCATCGGCTCCGCCGAGGGACAGGCCAAGGAGCCCGGCGCCGGCACGCGCGTCCCCGACTTCGTCAAGCTGTCCGAGGCCATGGGCTGCGTCGCGCTGCGCTGCGAGGACCCGGCCGAGCTGGACAAGGTCATCGCCGAGGCGAACGCCATCAACGACCGCCCCGTCGTGGTGGATTTCATCGTGCACGAGGACGCCATGGTGTGGCCGATGGTCGCCGCCGGCACCTCCAACGACGAGGTCATGGCAGCGCGTGGCGTCCGCCCCGACTTCGGCGACACCGAGGAAGACTGAGCCCGGGACCGAGAGAAGAGAGAGATCGAGCAGCCCATGTCCAAGCACACGCTCTCCGTCCTGGTGGAGAACAAGCCCGGTGTCCTGGCCCGGATCACCGCGCTGTTCTCCCGCCGCGGCTTCAACATCGACTCCCTTGCCGTCGGCACCACCGAGCACCCCGACATCTCCCGCATCACGATCGTCGTGAACGTCGAGTCGCTGCCCCTGGAGCAGGTCACCAAGCAGCTCAACAAGCTCGTCAACGTCCTGAAGATCGTCGAATTGGAGCCGGGCGCCGCCATTCACCGGGAACTCGTCCTGGTGAAGGTGCGGGCCGACAACGAGACCCGCTCGCAGGTGGTCGAGATCGTCCAGCTCTTCCGCGCCAAGACCGTCGACGTCTCCCCGGAGGCCGTCACCATCGAGGCCACCGGCAGCAACGGCAAGCTGGAGGCGATGCTCAAGATGCTCGAGCCCTACGGCATCAAGGAACTGGTCCAGTCGGGCACCATCGCCATAGGGCGCGGTGCCCGCTCCATCACCGACCGGTCGCTCCGCGCGCTCGACCGGTCGGCCTGAAGCCGAGGCGGATGCCGGTGGCCCGTCCACCGGCATCCGCATGACGAGACCGCAGATCACACCCCGCCGGACCGGCATACGGTGGGAAGTACCACCGCGGACCCCCGCAACGGCAGACGCAACGGCAGAAACAAGGAGATACCCGAAGTGGCCGAGCTCTTTTACGACGACGACGCCGATCTGTCCATCATCCAGGGCCGCAAGGTCGCGGTCCTCGGCTACGGCAGCCAGGGCCACGCCCATGCGCTGTCGCTGCGCGACTCGGGCGTCGACGTGCGCGTCGGCCTGCCCGAGGGTTCCAAGTCCCGTGCGAAGGCCGAGGAGCAGGGCCTGCGCGTGACCACCCCGGCGGAGGCCGCCGCCGAGGCCGACGTGATCATGATCCTGGTCCCGGACCCGATCCAGGGCAAGGTCTACGAGGAGTCCGTCAAGGGCAACCTGAAGGACGGCGATGCGCTGTTCTTCGGCCACGGCTTCAACATCCGCTTCGGCTTCATCAAGCCCCCGGCCGGCGTGGACGTCTGCATGGTCGCCCCGAAGGGCCCCGGCCACCTCGTCCGCCGCCAGTACGAGGAGGGCCGCGGTGTGCCGTGTATCGCGGCCGTCGAGCAGGACGCGACCGGCAACGCCTTCGCGCTCGCGCTCTCGTACGCCAAGGGCATCGGCGGCACCCGCGCCGGCGTCATCAAGACCACCTTCACCGAGGAGACCGAGACCGACCTCTTCGGCGAGCAGGCCGTGCTGTGCGGCGGCACGGCCGCGCTGGTCAAGGCGGGCTTCGAGACTCTGGTTGAGGCTGGATACCAGCCGGAGATCGCGTACTTCGAGTGCCTCCACGAGCTCAAGCTGATCGTGGACCTCATGTACGAGGGCGGCCTGGAGAAGATGCGCTGGTCGATCTCGGAGACCGCCGAGTGGGGCGACTACGTCACCGGCCCGCGGATCATCACCGACCAGACCAAGGCGGAGATGAAGAAGGTCCTCGCCGAGATCCAGGACGGCACCTTCGCCCGCCAGTGGATGGACGAGTACCACGCGGGTCTGCCGAAGTACAACGAGTACAAGAAGGCCGACTCCGACCACAAGCTGGAGACCACCGGCAAGGAGCTGCGCAAGCTCATGAGCTGGGTCGACGAAGAGGCCTGAGCAGGCCTGGGGCACGGGGCCGCGGCATCGTCGCGGCCCCGTTGTCCACCGCGGCCGGCCACGACCGGGTGATCCTTCTGCGGAGGCGCGAGACGCGCCCGCGTCCGTCGATACACTGCATGGCACAAGCGCGTCAGGCTCACAGCGTCGTGCGTCTTCCACGCGGCTGCCCCCTTCACGCCTGCGGCCGTCGGGACGGCCGTCCGCCAAGGACAAGTGAGGACTGAGGACCACGTGAGCCCGAAACCTGTCGTACTCATCGCCGAAGAGCTGTCGCCCGCCACCGTCGACGCGCTGGGCCCGGACTTCGAGATCCGGCACTGCAACGGAGCCGACCGAGCCGCGCTCCTCCCGGCCATCGCCGACGTCGATGCGATCCTCGTGCGCAGCGCCACCCAGGTCGACGCCGAGGCGATCGCCGCCGCCAAGAAGCTGAAGGTCGTCGCCCGCGCCGGAGTCGGGCTCGACAACGTCGACGTACCGGCCGCCACCAAGGCCGGCGTGATGGTCGTGAACGCCCCGACCTCCAACATCGTCACCGCCGCCGAGCTCGCCTGCGGCCTGCTCGTCGCCACCGCCCGCAACATTCCGCAGGCCAACGCGGCGCTGAAGAACGGCGAATGGAAGCGCAGCAAGTACACCGGCGTCGAGCTGGCCGAGAAGACGCTCGGCGTCGTCGGCCTCGGGCGGATCGGCGTGCTGGTCGCCCAGCGGATGTCCGCCTTCGGCATGAAGATCGTCGCGTACGACCCCTACGTCCAGCCCGCGCGGGCCGCGCAGATGGGCGTCAAGCTGCTCTCCCTGGACGAGCTGCTCGAGGTCTCCGACTTCGTCACCGTCCACCTCCCCAGGACCCCCGAGACGATTGGCCTGATCGGCGACGAGGCGCTGCGCCGGGTCAAGCCCGAGGTGCGGATCGTCAACGCCGCGCGCGGCGGCATCGTGGACGAGGCGGCGCTCGCCGCCGCCCTGAAGGAGGGCCGGGTCGCGGGTGCGGGCCTGGACGTGTTCGCCAAGGAGCCGTGCACGGACTCCCCGCTCTTCGAGTTCGACAACGTGGTCGCGACCCCGCACCTGGGCGCCTCGACCGGCGAGGCGCAGGAGAAGGCGGGCATCGCGGTCGCCAAGTCCGTACGCCTCGCGCTCGCGGGCGAGTTGGTGCCGGACGCGGTGAACGTGCAGGGCGGCGTCATCGCCGAGGACGTCAAGCCGGGGCTGCCGCTCGCCGAGAAGCTCGGCCGGATCTTCACCGCGCTCGCAGGCGAGGTCGCGGTCCGCCTCGACGTCGAGGTCTACGGCGAGATCACCCAGCACGACGTCAAGGTGCTCGAACTGTCCGCGCTCAAGGGCGTGTTCGAGGATGTCGTGGACGACACGGTGTCCTACGTGAACGCCCCGCTGTTCGCGCAGGAGCGCGGCGTGGAGGTTCGGCTGACCACCAGCTCGGAGTCGCCCGACCACCGCAACGTGGTGACCGTGCGCGGCACGCTCGCCGACGGCGAGGAGGTCGCGGTCTCCGGCACGCTGGCGGGGCCGAAGCACCTCCAGAAGATCGTGGCCGTGGGCGAGCACGACGTCGACCTGGCCATGGCCGACCACCTGGTCTTCCTGCGGTACGCCGACCGCCCCGGCGTGGTCGGCACCGTCGGCCGGATCCTCGGCGAGGCGGGGCTCAACATCGCGGGCATGCAGGTCTCCCGCGCCGCGCAGGGCGGCGAGGCGCTGGTCGTACTGACGGTGGACGACGTCGTTCCGGCGGCCGTCCTCGCCGAGATCGCCGCCGAGATCGGCGCGGTCTCGGCCCGCACGGTCAACCTGCAGCACTGAGGCGGCGGTTCGCCGCCGGCCGTACAACTCGTACGCACCCGGGCCCGGTTTCCCGCTTCGGCGGGGGCCGGGCCCCGCGCGTTCAGACCGCGCACAGACCAGCAGCCCTGCCCACAGCCCTGCCGGGAGCAGCCCCACACGCAACCTTGCCCGTAACCCCGCCGGTGGCAGCTCCGCGCACAAGCCTGTCCACAACCCGGCCAGCGACAGCCCTGCCCACAACCCTGCCAGGAGCAACCCCGCGCACACCCCTCCCAGCGGCAGTCCCGCGCACAAGCCGGCCAGGAGCAACTCCGCGCACAACCCCGCCAGCAGCAGCCGCGCGCACAAGTCTGCGCACAACCTCGCCGGCGGGGGTACGGGCGAGGCTTCGCGTGGGGCTGCCGCCGGCGAGGT
>NZ_LIQY01000415.1 GCF_001418495.1 Streptomyces pathocidini
ATCACTTGTCACCATCAAAACCGCAGTGCCCATGCCATGCCGTATCCAGTCCGACATACCGGGCTCCGGCATACCATCCGAGGGAATTGAGGAGCCGGTGTTGCCACGCCACCAACGTGTATGCAATGACAGCGCCTCAGGGGCTGTCATTGCATGGTCGGTTGGATGAACAGCGCACACCCAAGGGCTTGGCCACATGACTCCCCCACCCGAGATCAATCAACTCGCGCTTACACGGGCGTCATCCGCCCTACTCAGAAAACGACAGCCGCCCTCACCAACCCGACGACACCAACAACACCAACTCCCCACCACACCCAACCCCGTAACAGTGAAAACAGATGAACACCCACAGTACAAAAAACGCGACGCCCATCACGTGGAGTGGCAGCGGATGGCCGACTTGATGCAGGCCGCTAGTTGGGAGACATACGACAAGACCCATGACAGGCAAGGAACTGCCTGGAACCAGGAGCAAGTTGAACGCCGCACCGCGGCTCTCGCCCGGAGCACCGAGCGCGTTGTGGTGGATGAAGACGGTGCGTTTTCGGTTCCTCGGTTCAGGCCAGTTCCATGAGGAACAAGGCCGCGGCGGGATTGGCCAGGCCCATCGCCGTAGCGATCCGCTGCGTGCTGGACAGTGCGCCACGGCCCCGCCGACCGTGTGCTCGGCGGGGCCGTGGCACTCCTGTCAGCGATCCTCGCGGAGGGCGACCGCGTACTTCTCCTCGTTTTCGTCGCCTTTCTGTTTCAACACCAGCGTCAGTGTGGTGTGTTCACCGGAGAACCGGACATCGACCGTGGCTGATCTCTCGGGTGGGGCGAAGTCGGCGGTGGCCGGGTGCTGGGCTGCCTTGCCCCAGCGGGCTACCCAGCGCTTCGCTTCGTCCTCCGTGCCGCCATCCGTCGTGGCGAGTTCGGCCAGGTCGTCGGTGTCGCGGGCCTTGAGGCGGGCCAGGACGCGTTCAGTGGTGGTTAGGGTGCCGGGGGTGGGACGGCCGGTGACGGTGAGGTCGAGGTCGGCGGTGCCGTCCTTGACCCGGGCGGGTGTCTTGTCGGTGTTGAGGGCGTCGCAACCGGCGAGCAGCAGCATGGCCGCTCCGGCCAGCCCCACGAACCGGTGTACCCGCCTCAACTGCGCCTGCCCGGACGAATGATGCTCACAGAGGTGATGTCCTTGTTCTTGAGCCACTGGTTGAGGGTTGTGTTGTTCTTGCTGCCGTGTTGGGTGATGCTGACGCTGCCCCGGCTGGCGCCTGTGACGATACCGGCGTGGTTCCACTGCCGGTCAGAGCGGTAGAAGGCGAAGATCACGTCGCCGGCTCGGACGTTGTAACGGGAGATCTCGCGGCCGCCCCGGTAGTTCTTCAGGTGCTGGCGCAGGTTGGCTGCGCCAGCCCACGTGTAACTGTCGAGGCGCTTGGAGCCGATGTTGTTGCGAAACCAACGGGACTGGTTCTTTCGGCCGCCTCTGCGTTGCTGCATCTTGCCGCCCCAATGCAGTGCCTTGGAAACAAAGTTGGCGCAGTCGGTGCGGTAGTCCCACTTGATGCGGACGTTCCGCTTGGCCCAACCTGCGGTACCGCCCGCGTCGGGCGCGGCACGCAGCATGGTGTGCAGCGCGGCGGTTGTCACGGTGGAGGCGGGGACAGGCTCATCGGCCAGCATGCCGTCGGCGTCCAGCTCGATCAGCGGGGCCTCCTCATCCGCTCCGGCGATGTCCTCAACACTCTCCTCAGCGGGTGGCGCCACGCTGGCGTCCCGTACGGCAGCGCTCGTCGTGGGCAGGGTGACCTCGACGGCGGCGTCGTCGGCCTCCATGCGCAGCGAACCGTCGGCGAAGACAAAACGGCCGGACAGCTCACCATCCTCCGGTTCCTGTGTGCCGTCGGTGTGGGTGAGCACGCTGCGCTCGGTCACGGTGCCGCGAACGATCACGGTGTTGTCGGGGCCGGGCCCGGTCAGCACGTCGTCGAAGGCGGTGGCGACCTCTGTGAAGCGGCGTTCGTGGCGGGCGTAAGCCTCACGGCGCCGGTTCAGCTCGGGCAGCTGCTGTGCGAGCAGTTCGCGGAACATCGGGCCGTGCGGGCTGCTCGCGGCTGCCTGCTCGATGGTGGTGTAGGTGCCCTTGAGGATCCCGGCGCGGGCGGCAAAGTAGTCGCGCACCGCCTGGGCGTAGCGCTCCTGGCTGGTGACGGCGGTCGGCTTGACCCCGGTGGACACGGCCGCCTTGGAAGTGCCGTGGCCGGAGGTGGCGGTGACCGTCACGGTGTGGTCGGCGCCGTTGGTCAGGCCGTCGAAGACAGCGCGGGTGTCCTCGGTAGTGGCGCGGGCGACCTCGGTGCCGGCGTGGTGGACGACCACGATGTAGGTGAGACCGTCGGTGGCGGAGCCGAGCTCGGTGGGCGGGTTCCAGGTGGCCAGCAGACCGTGGTCGGCCGGGACAGCTTTGACTTCCTCGGGGCTGCCGGGGGCGCCGGAGGGTATGTAAGAGACCGTCAGCACCGGGCGCAGCGCCGGATCGGTGGCGCGCGAGGAATGATAGACGACGCCGGGCGCCGAGGTCTTTTCGTCGCCGAGTTGGAGGCTCAAGCCGTAGTTGTCGGTCTCGTGCAGCCAGTCCGCGACGAGCGAGCCGAGGTTCAGGTCGGCGAGCGCGGTGGGCAGTTCGTCGTCGGCGAGCAGCGGCTCCTCGTTGGCAGCGGCGGCAAGTGCCTGGCCGCTACGGGTGGGGTCCCACGCCTCGGCGAGGTCGCGTACGGTGGCGGCGGGCTCGGTACAGGAGGCGTCCTCGACTGCTTCGCGTCCGCAGTCGGCGCGGTGCAGCTTCAGCCGGGCGTCGGTGATCCGGGCGCCGGTCGGCACGGCAGACAGATCGGGCTTGAACCAGACGTTCCTCCTCCTGCGTACGGTGCATCGGTGCACGGACACACGCGTCTGTTAGACGGCGGGCTTGCGACACAAGAAGAAGAAGAACGGGGTGAAGATGCCCGCCTTTCCGCCGGCCGCCAGCGCATTCACTGAGCTCATGACGGTCTTCGTGATCTGCCTGGTACTGGGGGGCACCAGTCGAAGGTGCTCGGCTGCCGTGGTCAGTTTGTCCAGAGCGAGACGTCCTGGTGGGCTGAAGAGCAAGTAGCGAGGGTCGCGTTCGCGTCCGGTCAGCGGTAGCCACCAAGGGATCTCCGGATCGCCCGAAACGATCCGGTCCTGGGCTTCAACGAGCTCGAACCCGACTTCTTGCAGTGCCTTGGTGACGAATGAGGTTGAAGGAATGTCGGACAGCGCCGTGCCCCGTTCGATGTCACGCTTCACGCGCTGGTGCTCGGGATCCTCCTTGTCGTATAGCTCGGTCATGCACCAGGCGTAGCCGCCGAAGACGCCGCCGGGGCGCAATACGCGGTATGCCTGCTCATAGACGCCGCGGTGGTCGGGGCTGTGGATGATGGCCTCCACCTCGTAGACCGCATCGAACTCGCCGTCTCGGAATGGCGGTTGCAGGTAGTCTCCCCACACGATCCGGCATCGGTCATCGAGTCCGGCGCTCCGGTTGAGGCGCGTTCCGCGTGCCACTTGTTCCGGACTGATGGTGATGCCGGTGATGGAGGCTTCGGAGAATCGGGTGATGCAACGCATTGGCCCGCCCACGCCGCACCCAAAGTCGGCTGCGCGGACGCCAGGGCCCAAATTGAGCCGGGATGCCAGCCAATGCTCGTGGCGCACGAGGGACGCCCGGAAGGACTCACCTCGACGTCGTGGGGCGAAATGAAATGATTCTCCCCACATGAGTTGGAAGAAGTTGGTGGCAAACGAGTAATACGTCTCCACCATTTGTGCGTACTGCTCCTTGCGGATGGTGTCGCCTGTGGGAGTGTCCGCTTGCATTTCCAGATAGCTGTCGAATCCGGTCACGTTCGTCTCCCCTTTGCTTGCTGCCAGTAAAAAGTTCCTACTTGCCATATCGGCGGTGGCGCTCGCGGTAGGCGGCGAGTGCCTGGAGGAGGTTGCTTTCCTGGATCTCTGGCCAGGGCGTGGCGGTGAAGTACAGTTCTGCCTGGGCTGTCTGCCAGAGCAGGAAACCTGAGGTGCGCAGTTCACCCGACGTTCTGATCAGCAGGTCCAGATCAGGGAGACCCGCCGTGGACAGTCGCTCGGCCAGAAGCCGTTCGAGGACGTCGATGTCGCAATGAGCAGGCAGCCCCAGGGCGAGCAGCTGCCGGGCGGCTGTGGCGATATCGGCACGGCCGTCGTAGGCAATCGCGATGTTCGCAACGAGGCCAAGCGCCCCGGATGTCGCCTCCTGGACCTCGTGTAGCCGGCTCGCCACGGTGTCCGGCAGCATCTCGAGCCGACCGATGATGCGCAGCCGCCAGGGGTGCTGAGCCGACATATCCTGCAGGGTCTCAACGATGACATCGAGCAGCGGCAGCACTTCCTGCGGGTCACGCTGGAGGTTGTCCCTGGACAGGGCCCACAGGCTCACGACAGGAACGCTGGCCTGCTCGCACCAGCTCAGAAACTTCGGCACTTTGGCTGCTCCCGCCCGGTAGATCTCTTGGGGCGGCAACTGCTGGTCCTGGGCCCAACGGCGGTTGCCATCGAGGATGACGCCGAGATGCTGCGGCACCTTCGCCGCCGCGACCGGAACTGGCACGGCAGGCAGCGTTGGGTCGACGGGGTTCATCGTCGCTGCAGACGCATGGACAGTTCATTGGGACGCAGAATGGCTCGTAGCACCGGCTGCACTTGGGCATTGGGTAGGGCGCGCAGTCGCCATCGGGCGATGATGGTGGCCACCATGACCGTTGCTTCGGCCTGGGAGAGGCGTTCGGCGATGCACACCCGACCGCCGCCGCCGAAGGGGATGAATGCGCCTTGCGGCAGTTCGCCCGAACGCTCAGGCAGCCAGCGGTCGGGGTCGAAGGCTTCGGGCTCGGCGTAGACGTCAGCGCGGTGATGGATCATGTACGGGCTGAACATCACCGTCGCATCGGCAGGCAGCTGGTGTCCGGCCAGGGTGGCCGGCCGGGTGGTCTGCCGAGTCAGCATCCAGGTGGGTGGACGGATACGCAGGGACTCGGTCACCACTCGGTATGTGAAGGGGAGCTCTGCGACGTCGTCCCAGGTGGCAGGCCTGTCGCCGAGCACGGCGCGGGCCTCGTCATGGGCCCGCTGCTCCAGTTCCGGGTGCTCGGCGAGTAGTTGGAACGTCCACGCCAGGGCGGTGCCCAGCGTCTCGACCGCGCCAGTGATCAAAATAATGACCTGGTCCTTGAGTTCCTCGCGGGGCAGGGGGTCCCCGTTGTCGTCCGCGGTGGCCACCAGGACCGAGAGCATGTCGCCGTGGTCGACCTGGTCCTCTTCGTAGGCGTCGATGACCATGTCGGCGATCTCCCACATGCGGGCACAGGCTCCGAGGTAGCGCTGTGTGGCCCTGGTGGGCAGGCGGGTAAGGAGGTTGAACGGCGCGACAGTTCGCGTGTACACGCCTTCGGTGATGTCGGCGTAGAGCCTGCTGATCTCGGTGATGACTGCGTCGTCCACAGCCGCGGAGGCTAGGGTGAGCGCGGTGGTCTTGGCGGTCATGGCGAACATCGCGTCCGTGACGTCGACGACTTGCCCATCGCGCCACCTGTCCGTCGCCTCGGCGACGACCTCTCCCGCCACCTTGACGTACAGCGGAAGACGATCATGATGGAACAGTGGGTTCATGGTGCGCCGCTGACGCCGGTGGGTCTCATAGGTCGCAGTAGCGAGCCCATCGCGCAGGTAGTAACGGGCCTTCTCGAATACCGGACCGCCCTTGTCGTACGTGCGGCTGTCCACCACGACCTGGCGCACGGTGCCCGGGTGGGTGGCAACGTACACGGACCGGGGCCCCATACGGATACGCACCAGGTCACCATGGCAGGGTAGGGAGGCGAGAAACTCGAAAGGACGGAAGCGGAACTGCGCAGCATGCCCGAGGACGGGCAGTTGGCCGGGGACCTTGTCGCAGTACGTGTACTCGGGAACCGACTCGGTCGTGCGGGGAACTGCGTTCACTACTCCTGCCACCTCCTGCTTCTGCGCTGATAGGTCAGCGACCCGCTGACCAGCAACTCGATACCGAGCACCCATTGGAGGGCATCCGCAACACTCTGTTCGTCCCCTTCCTCCTCGCGGAGCCGAGCCAACATCTGGGCTCTGCAGTCGTGGAATTGCCAGGCGCGCTCGCGCACGTGTTCCCGGGCCTCGCGCACAGCGTCCTTGATAGGACAGCCATGCTGCCGGGCCAAGATGAGGACCAGATTGTTGCCGTCCTCACGTCCGCGCTCCCTGCGGTAGGACAGCAAGTCGTTGCACCAGCCGCCCAGATCTGCAGCACAGTCCCGCAACTCCGCGGCCGCACGGTCTGTAGGCCGACTCACGCCGTAAACCTTCTCCACCAAATCAAGAAAGAGCGCAGTGGCGAAGGATCCGCGACGCAGCGAAATGAACGTAGGAAGGTCACCGTGGGTTGGTGTGCCGGACATGCGATGCGTCGCCTCTAGATGGCAGGAACGAATGAAGAGCGCGACACCGTCATAGAACTGGCGCTTCCACTCCATTGACATGTTCTTCGTGGTCCGCGGCAACAGGTCAGCCAGGACAGCAAGATGACGTGCAGGCGGTTCGTTCGTGTCCACGGCTCGCAGCACGGCAGCAGGGTCGGACGACGCGGAGGGTGAGGGGCAGAGCCTTCCACTGGCCAGCTTCTCTTCGAAGAGCTGATCGATGATCAGCGTCCAGAGCACCCAGCTGTCGATAAGGACCCGAGCCTCATGACCAGCAAATGGGTATGCAAACGACGAGAACTCACCGATCCGAGTCCTGGCGAACACCTCGCGCGCTGCTGGGAGATCCATCAGCTGATGCTCCATCGCCCAGCACTGCAGCCTGTCATGGGTGGGCTCCACGTCGCTGCTGCGGCATGACGCAAACGGCAGCACAAGACGCACAATGATCCCTCCTATCCAGCGGGCAGGTATTCCCGATGAACTCGAGCCCTTTGCGCGAGGGCGGGAGAACAGTCCTGACATGACCCTTGAGAGGGCTCTCACTCGGGTGTGTTGTGTTCCTGAGGTCCTCCACACGGCCTTCTCCGCCAACGCCCTGCGCTCGCCTTTCACATGACCGGGGACCGGTGACTCGTACAGGCCCACGACGGCTTGCCGCACCGGTCGGCGATCATGTGCTCGACGGTCTGGTGGGCACCTGTGGCTGTGATGAGGGTGCGCTGGGGCGCACTCCGACCCCCTACTCCTCCGGGCAGACGCCTCCCACCGCGAGGTCAGGGATCGAGCTGTCGACTCCCTCGATGACGATCGCGTTGTTGGCTGCGCTGCGAGTGGCAGTGCCGCCTTCTACTTCGCTGCAGCCGGTGAGCGGTTCGCCGCTCAGGGGGCTGGCCTGGCCGGTTTCGACGACCAGGCCATTGGGCCCGCCGAACTCACGTAGCTCAGTGGCCTCGATGCTGGCCACGGCCTCGTTGTCGTCGTTCCGGAAGGTCCAATCATCGTTGGTGTAGCTGGTGGCGTTCAGGGGGCCGAAGGAGCCGGTGCCTTCCATTTCGACCTCGACTCTGCGGATGCTGGGGTCCAGCACCGACAGGCACGGCCCCGAAGCGCTGCCAGTGGCATTGCCGCTGCTGTCAATGTGCACCTCGAACTCGTCGAAGGTGCAGACGAGGGCCTGAGGCTGGGCGGAGGCCGGCGGCGCGGCAACCAGCGCGGCGCCGAGGGTGAGGACGGCCAGTGCTGCGGCCGGTCCACGGACCGAGCAGAGGCGGTAAAGTGCATGATGATTCCCTTCGCCCCGGTTCGCCTACTCCTGCCAGGGACACCGGCGGGCCGGGGGGCGTCGTGGTGCGGTGGATGTCTACGGGCCTGTTGCCGCCCCCGGGCGGAGTGCGGCAGGGCGATGGCCTGCGCGTCGGACTCGCGAACGTCCGCGCCGGACTCTGTTTCAGTCGGCGCTTTCCAACAATCAGGCCAAAAAGGCTGATTGGCAACAACGGTGCAACGGGCTACCCGTGAACGTGTTGAAAGCCGCCGGTACACGGAAGGCAAAACGCCCCTTCCGGGGCACAGCCCACGGTCGGCGACGGCAACGTGAACAAGCTCACCACGGCCGGCATGAACGGACTGACAGTCCTTGGGCATCTATCCGCCAAGGGCGACCTTGCGGTCGACGGCGGCGGGAAAGCGAAACTCACCACCTCCGGCTCCCAACGGACTGATGATCTCAGGAGAGCTGGTCACCACCGGAGTCGCCCTGTTCAAGGACCGAATTGCCGTGTTGGGGATCATCTCCGCCCACTCGAACCTGATGGTCAGAGACGGAGAAGTCCCGGAAGGCAGCAACATCGTGCCAGTGTCTCGTGATCCTGTTTGTGGAACCTGAGGCTGGTTGGCTCGTTGAGTTGAACATGGCCTCTCCTCTGAACAGATGGCGGAACTGCGGGAGTTGGCCGGGTCGCGGGATGTTCCTGCCGATGTGGCGCTTCGCGCACGGATCGTGTTGTGGTCCGGCGAGGGGCGGCGGCGCAAGGACATTGCCGAGCTCGCCGGTGTGGCGCCGCTGACGGTGGACCGCTGCAAGGCCCGTTATGCCGAGCGGGGGCTTGCCGGTTTGGAGGAGAAGCGCCGCGGCGGGCCGCGTACCCAGGTGCCGCCGCAGGTGCGGGCCCGGGTGATCGCTTTGACGAGGATGTCGCCGCCGGCGGATTCCGGCCTGTCGCACTGGTCGACGCGGACGCTGGCCGACCATCTGAAGCGGCGGGAGGGATCTCGGTGTCGTGGCATTACATCGCCCGCATCTGGCGTGAGGAGAATCTGAAGCCGCACCGCTCGGGCACTTTCAAGATCCCGAAGGACCCGGCGTTCGCGGAGAAGGCCGCCGATGTCGTCGGCCTGTACCTGGCCCCGCCCGGTGGCGCCGTGGTGCTGTCGATCGACGAGAAGACACAGGTGCAGGCCCTGGACCGGACCCAGCCGGTGCTGCCGGTGGTCTTCGCGGGCACCGAGAAGCGCACCCACGACTATGTGCGGCACGGCACCACGAACCTGTTCGCCGCACTGAACGTCACGACCGGTGAAGTGCTGGGCGAGTGCAAGCCGAACCGGAACGGCGCGAACTTCCTGGCGTTCATGAAGAAGGCCGTCAAGCCGCATAGGGGCAAGGAAATCCATGTCGTGGTCCTGGACAACCTCTCCACGCATACCACTCCGGACGTGAAGGCATGGCTAGCGAAAAACCCGCACGTCCACTTCCATTTCACCCCCGTCGGGTCCTCGTGGTTGAACCAGATCGAGATCTGGTTCGGGATCATCACCCGGCAATCCATCCGCCGCGGCACGTTCGCGAGCGTCAACGTCCTGGTCAAACAGATCCGCGACTACATCAACTCCTGGAACGAGAACCCGAAGCCCTTCACCTGGACCGCCACCGCCGACGAGATCCTCGCCAAGGTCCGACTCGTCCAGACCACGGTGAAGAATCTCCTCAATAACAACTCGAAGTAACGCAATCAGGATCACGAGACACTAGGAAGGTCACACGGGTCAGCGGCTGATCACGAAGCCGTGCGCGTCCATTTCTGGCTGCTGCTTCCGTTGCAGGTCTGGAGCTCTACGGTGGCCCCGTTGCTTGTGCCGCTTCCGGTGACGCCGAGGCACAGGCCCGACTCGACACCGGTGACGGTGCTGTTGGAATTGAGCGTCCACCGCTGGTTCCCGCCGCCGTTGCACTCCCAGTTCTTGACCGGGGTCCCCGGTGCGGTGCCGTGATCCTGGACATCCAGGCAGCCGTAGTTGGTGAGCAGTTGGCCATCGGGACCGAGCAGCCACTGCTGGTTCTCGCCGCCGTGGCAGTCCCAGATCGACACCGGCGCGCCATCGCTTCGGCCGTTGGCGTCCAGGCAGCGCCCAGATGCCGGGGAGACCAGCTCGAAGGGCGGGCCACTGAGGTAGCCGCGGGTCACGTGCGTACCACTCCCCACCGGCTGCGCCTGGTAGTTGGAGTCACCCACGCAGTCGCTGTACTCGTAGTTGGCGCTGCTCGTGCCGCTCAGACCACCCGAAGCGGTGCTCGTGGGGCCGCCGAAGACCACATCCGAGCGGGGCATGGTCGAACAACTGGCGACACCTGCGTAGTACTCGACGAACCCGCCCTGGGAGGGTTCGAGGTTGCCGCTCCCAGCGGGCACCCTGTAGCTGCCGATGTGCACCGTGGAACCTGTGGTGGTGTCACGCGCGGTCCCGGTCCACGTATCCGGACCCGTACGTTGCACGGTGAGGTGATACGTGTGACCGTACACAGCGTCGAACTCGACCCCGCAGCTCACCCCGTCACCCCCGTCGGCACCCATGCTGCAGTTGGGGTCCGAAGTACTCGCGCCCGCGCCGAAGAGGGAGAAGACACCGCGGAGGCGCTCCTTCCCGTCCTTGTTCAGGCGGGGCTGCAACCCGGTGTAGCCCAACACGTTCTGCTGGAAACTGAACTGCTGGGCAAAGTACGTGCCCACCTGGTGCGCGGTGTCACGGTTGACAGTGATCGGGAAAGTAACGTCCTCCAGACCTCCGGAGGGTGCGCTGGGTATCGACCAGCTGATCGAAACGTTCCCACCCCCGACCGATGCCTCTGCTGTCTGGGGAACTGCCAGCAGCAGCCCGGCAGTTGCTGCAACGAAGGCCATACAGCGGCGCTTTGTGAACACACGCTCTCCCTCTGGTAAGCCAGGCAACTCCCGGCACCTGGCCCAGACTTACCAGGAGAAGGGCCGGGCCACAGCCCCTCTCGCAAGAATTCAGGGGCGCCGCTTCCCATCCAGGCGCGAGGCCTGTGCATTGAACGGCTCCTGGAAGAACACGAGTTCGGCCCCATATGCAGAGAAAGTCGCGCGCCATCGGCCGCGGCAGCGACGACGGTAGCTACGCGGAGCGGGAACTTCCGACTCGGAACCTGGATCAACAACCAGCGCAGCAGAGCCGTCCACCCTCGCACCCGAGCGAGCCCGACAATTCACCATCATCGGCATGCGATGGACCTGACGGGCCGTGATGTGGTCGAAATGTAGCGCCGGCGAGAGTCGGCGGTCGGGGTTAGTTCATTCCATATCCGTTATTCGATGACTAAACGCACGATCATGTAAATGCATCCATTCGGAGTAAGTCACGCGATGCCGAAGCGGGTGTTCGTCAGTCGGGCGCCGCGCTCGGCGGCGTCCGCCGCCACGCCGGCGGATGACAGGCGGACGACGCGTGGTCGCGGTTCACGTTCGACGCGACAGGCGCGCCGGTGACATCCATCACACCGATTTCCGGCACCTACCCCCTCGCTTAGTAGAACCACTCTCGGAGACATAGGGGATTTGTCTGTCTTGTGTCGCATATGTCTCACCCGAGGGCTGATGTCTTTCGGTGCGCCGAGCATGGCTGTCCCACCTCTCAGGACATCGCGGATTCCTGACACGGCGACAGGAATCGAGGGGATCTTCGCGACCCCGAGTCAGCACGCCTCCGCATTCGCCGCAAGGGTCGCCGACCTCTACTAAGCATCTTCGTAGTAACCCTCGTTGCCTCGTTCGCACAACCGTCCTAACAATGGCGGCCCGCAAGGCGTCTCAGCAGCTCAGGCACGGGATTCGTGCCGAGCGACCCCCACTCGGGACGCCCGCGAACACGAGCGAGGTCACGCATGACGAAGCACCGCAAGAAGACGCACTACCGGAAGATCACCATCGCCGCCGTCGCCATAGGCGCCATGGGAATACCCACCGCCGCCATGGCATGCATGGACTGGCGGGAGAACGACAAGGGCGCCCAGTCCTACAGGCAGTGGAAGAACACCTCCGCCGAAAACCGGTGGGCGGACCACGACTCAAGCGGCAAGCCGAGCGCGCAACCGGCGTCGGATGCCTCGAAGGCGCCCGCCGCCTCCCCCACCGCGTCCCCCAGCGCATCGAAATCCGCCACGCCCTCCTCGAGCGCACCGGCCTCCGGCGACACCGCGCGCGTCGTGGAACTCGTCAACAGTGAGCGCAGCAAGGCGGGATGCTCGCCGGTGACCGTGGACGAGAAGCTGACCAAGGCCGCCCAGGACCACAGCAAGGACATGGCGGAGCACGGAACCATGTCGCACACCGGCTCGGATGGCTCGGACGCCGGTGAGCGGATCACGCGTGCCGGCTACAGCTGGAGCACCTACGGCGAGAACGTCGCCTACGGATACTCCACCCCCGCACAGGTCATGGAGGGCTGGATGTCCAGCCCCGGCCACAAGCGCAACATCCTGAACTGCGACTACAAGGAAATCGGCGTCGGACTCGCGCAGCCCGGCAGCTACTGGACGCAGGACTTCGGAACCGCACGGTAACGGCTGTCGCCGCCCGACCGACGGCGGGCACCGCGGCGGTGCCCGGCTCGCGATGCGGGCCGGGCACCGCCGCGGCTCAAGGTCACCCACCTGGATCACCGCAATGGTCCGCCGGCAGCAGGACAGGGAGGAAGGTTCGCCCCCACCGGCCCTCGGCGGGCGCCGAAAAAATCTTGGACCGGTGCTGTTCTTGTGTCGATTCCCGGCCGGCCCGTTCGACCTTGGAGTAAGAAGATCGGAAACCGACCCCGGTATCAAGGAGAGCGAAGATGGCCAAGTACATGCTGATCATGCGGGGCACCGACGAGTCCTTCGCCAAGATGATGGAGACGCCCTTCGAGCAGATGCTCGAGACGATGGGGCGTTTCAACGAGGAACTGATCCGCGCCGGCGTCCTCGTCGCCGCCGAGGGGCTGGACGATCCGGACCAGGGTGTCGTCGTCGACTTCACCGACGAGGCGCCGGTGGTCACCGACGGCCCCTACGGCGAGACCAAGGAGCTGTTCGGCGGCTTCTACCTGCTCGACGTCGCCTCGAAGGAGGAAGCCGTCGAGTGGGCCAAGCGGCTCCCGGCAGGCGCCGGCACAAAGGTCGAGATCCGCCGCGTACCGGGTATCGACGAGTTCCCGCAGGACAACGAGTGGATCATCAAGGAGCGGGCCTGGCGCGAGCGGACCGGCCAGCTCTGATGCACCCCACCACCGACGGCCCGCCGAGCCCCGAAGCGGCACGGCGGGCCGTCGAGGCCGTCTGGCGGATCGAATCCGCACGTATCCTCGGCGCCCTGACCCGCTACACCGGCGACTTCGAACTCGCCGAGGACGTCGCCCAGGAGGCGATCACGGAAGCCCTCGTCGCCTGGGCGCGCGACGGCGAACCGGCCAAACCGGTCAGCTGGCTCCTCGCCGCCGCCCGGCGGCGGG
>NZ_LIQY01000416.1 GCF_001418495.1 Streptomyces pathocidini
CTTTGGGGCTGCGGCCGGTGCCTGGAGGGTGGCTGGGGTACGGGCCGCGGGACCGGGGCCGCGGCCCGGTGGCCGGCGCGCGGGGGACGTGTCAGGCGCCGATGAGGTGGGCGAACTTCTCCTCGTACGCCTTCTCCTCCTGGGCGGAGAGGGAGCGGAAGGCGTGGGACTTGGCGGCCATCTCCTTGTCGGGGAGGATCAGCGGGTTGCTCGCCAGTGTGTCGTCGATCTTCGCGAGCTCCTCGCGGACGCCGTCGACGGGGCAGACGTAGTTGATCCAGGCGGCGAGTCGGGCCGCCACCTTCGGCTCGTAGTAGTAGTCGATGAGCCGTTCGGCGTTCCTCTGGTGCCGCGCCTTGCCGGGGACCAGAAGGTTGTCGGTGGAGGTCAGGTAGCCGGTGTCCGGGATCGCGAACTTGACGGCCGGGTTGTCGGCTTGGAGCTGGATCAGGTCGCCGGCCCATGCCACGCAGGCGGCCATGTCGCCCTTGTTGAGGTCGTCGATGTAGTCGTTGCCGGTGAAGCGGCGGATCTGGCGCCGGTCGACGGCCTTCTGGATGCGGGCGATCGCGGCGCCGTAGTCGTCGTCGGTGAAGTCCTCGGGCCGCTTGCCCATGTCGAGCAGGGTCAGCCCGACGGTATCGCGCATCTCCGACAGCATCCCGACCCGCCCCTTGAGCTTCGGGTCCTCCAGCAGCTGGGCCACGGAGTCGACCTTCCGGCCGCCGGTGGCCTTCTCGTTGTACGCGATGACGGCTGATATGCCGGTCCACGGGTAGGAGTGGGCGCGGCCGGGGTCCCAGTCGGGGCTGCGGAACTGGGGGGCCAGGTTGGCGTACGCGTGGGGCAGGTTGGCCGCGTCGAGCGGGCGCACCCAGCCGAGCCGGATCAGGCGGGCGGCCAGCCAGTCGGTGACGCAGATCAGGTCGCGTCCGGTGTCCTGGCCGGCGGCCAACTGCGCCTGGATCTTGCCGAAGAACTCGACGTTGTCGTTGATGTCCTCGGTGTACCTGACCTTGATGCCGGTGCGGCGGTGGAAGGCGTCCAGGGTCGGGCGGCTCTTCTTGTCGTCGCCGACGTCGATGTACTGGGTCCAGTTGGAGAAGTTCAGCAGCTTCTCCTCGTCGGAGTGGTCCTCCGCCTTCGCGTCCTGGCCGCTCTTGCCCGCGGGCGGGATGCCGCAGGCGGCGAGCGCGCCCGCGCCGCCGAGGGCGAGCGCACCGCCACCGCCCGCGCGCAGCAGGGACCGCCGGGTGAGGGCGCCCCGGCCGCTGGTCAGACTGCGCCGGATGGCGGCGAGTTGGGGCGCGGACAGGGTCTCCGGCTCGCGGGGCGTGGAGGGGTTCTCCGGCCCGTGGGGCGCGGAGGGGTTCTCCGGCCTGTGGGGCGCGGAGGGTTCGTACGGCGTGGCCGGCTCGTGCAGTTCCATTGGCGCTGTGCCCTTTCGCGGGGTGCGGACGACCGGGGGACCTTCGAGGCTGGCGGTCGCTCGGGGTCAGCGGTCGCCGAAGACGGTGCGGTGCCAATCCTTCGCCGCCACCGCCGTGTTGTCGTACATCACATGCTTGACCTGCGTGTACTCCTCGAAGGAGTACGCCGACATGTCCTTGCCGAAGCCGGAGGCCCGGTAGCCGCCGTGCGGCATCTCGCTGACGATCGGGATGTGGTCGTTGACCCATACGCAGCCCGCCCGGATCTCGCGGGTGGCGCGGCCCGCGCGGTAGACGTCCCGGCTCCAGGCGGAGGCCGCGAGGCCGTACAGGGTGTCGTTGGCGAGCGCGATGCCCTCGTCGTCGCCGTCGAAGGGGAGGACGGCGAGGACCGGGCCGAAGACCTCCGACTGCACGATCTCGCTGTCCTGGGCGGCGCCGGTGACGAGGGTGGGCCGGTAGTAGGCGCCCTTGGCGAGGTCGCCGCCGGGGGTCTCGCCGCCCGTGACCACGCGCGCGTACCCCCGGGCCCGCTCGACGAACGCCGCGACGCGGTCGCGCTGGGCGTGCGAGACGAGCGGGCCGAGGTCGGTGGCCGGGTCGAAGGGGTCGCCCAGCCGCACGGCGCCCATCAGGTCGGCGACCCCGGCCACGAAGGTGTCGTAGAGCGGGCGTTGGACGTACGCGCGCGTGGCGGCGGTGCAGTCCTGGCCGGAGTTGATGAGCGCGCCCGCGACCGCGCCGTGGACGGCGGCCTCCAGGTCGGCGTCGTCGAAGACGACGAAGGGGGCCTTGCCGCCGAGTTCGAGGTGGAGGCGCTTGACCGTGCCGGTGGCGATCTCGGCGACGCGGCGGCCGACGGCGGTCGAGCCGGTGAAGGAGGTCATGGCGACCGAGGGGTGCCCGACGAGGTGCTCGCCCGCCTCCGGGCCCGCGCCGCAGACGATGTTGACCACGCCGTCGGCGAGGCGGGTCTCTGCCGAAAATGATGGGATCATGATGGCGTAGCTCCAGCTCGATGTGAACGCCGATCCTGGCAGAGCGGAGGGCTTGCTACAAGGGATTCCGTTGTTGCCTTTTCATTACGCGACGGAATCTGTTGGACTGGGAGCCGAGCGAAAACGGCGGCGGGCGGACGGGCCGTCTCCCGTCCGCCCGCTTCCTCCCGGCTCACCCCGGGAGCCCGGGTCAGCGCCCGTTGTGGACGATGGCCGAGTAGGGCTCGTAGTTCGGCTCGTCCCAGTCCTCGGAGGCGGCCTGCTGGCCGGCGATGACGATGAGGACGAAGACGGCCGCCCCCGCGAGCACCGCGAAGGCGCCGAGGATGATCCCGGCCAGCGCCTGCCCGCCGTTGTTCGCCTCTCCCCGGTTCGCCTTCACCCGTCCCACGGCGCCGAAGACGATCGCGAGGATGCCGAGGATGACCGCGAAGATGCTGCTGATGAACAGCACCGAGCCGATGATGCCGAGGACGAGCGCGGTGATGCCGAGACCGTTGTTCGGCCCCGTGGGCACCGAGTGCCAGCGCGGGCCGTACCCGGCCTGGACTCCCGGGTAGCCCGCGTATCCGGGGTAGCCGGGGTAGCC